>JBQMQB010000046.1:0-10931 GCA_052172715.1 Giesbergeria sp.
CCCCCATGGAGAACGGCGGCGACGCCGAGGTGGTGCGCGAGGGCCGAGGAAACCTGGCGGCGCTAGGGATGTCCGGCATCACTCTAGGCGAGAGGGTGTAGTGCGGATCGGGATGGGATGCAAGGCGTGTTTTGCAGTCAATAGCCGGTGCTATTGGCTGTGAAACACAACGCAGCAGACCGCCCGAGGCCGCGCTGTCACACGCCGCGAGGCGTTATGCAGGACGTCCCTAGGGCTGTGAGCATTGTTTAAAGAGAGCAATGGAACACTTCTCTTATCTAATATGGTTTTAAAGCTATTTATTTAATAGCAAAAACACCACTCCTCCAGTAAATTTTCGCCCTACAGGCCCGAAAAGCGTGCCGCGCCTGGCACTGCAATGTGCGCGCTGCGCCCATGCGCGACAATGTGCCAGTGAACCCCGACCTGATCCAAACCATCCTCATCTACGCACTGCCGGTGCTGTTTGCCATCACCGTGCACGAAGCGGCACATGGCTATGTGGCACGCTATTTTGGCGACCCGACTGCTGCGCGCATGGGGCGCGTCACGTTGAATCCGTTAAAGCACATCGACCCGGTCGGCACCATCCTGATGCCGCTGATCCTGTTTTTTGCCACCTCGGGGACGTTTTTGTTCGGATATGCCAAGCCAGTGCCGGTCAACTTTGGGGCGCTGCGCAACCCCAAACGCGACATGGTGTGGGTGGCGCTGGCGGGACCCGCCTCCAACTTTATTCAAGCCATCGCGTGGGCAGTGCTGTTCCTGCTGCTGGTAGGCGCAGGCGTCAGGGAAATGTTCTTCCTCAAGATGGCACACGGCGGTGTGCTGGTCAATCTGTTGATCGGAATTTTCAACCTTCTGCCTCTGCCGCCGCTTGACGGCGGTCGTATTCTCGTCGGCCTGCTTCCGCTGAAACAAGCCCGAGCGGTTTCACGCATTGAGCCTTTTGGTTTCTTCATCGTCATGGCGCTGGCGCTCACAGGCATTGTTGGCACTTGGTGGCTGCTGCCATTGTTGCGCCTGGGCAATGGCGCGATTGACGTACTGTTGACGCCGCTCACGGCCCTGATGGGCTTGCAACTACCACCCGATATGTTTATCCGTCCGTTCCCATGAGCACCACCCGTTTTCTCACCGGCATCACCACCACCGGCACGCCGCACCTAGGCAACTTCGTCGGTTCGATCCGCCCCTCCGTCGCAGCAAGCCTGCGCCCCGGCGTGCAGAGTTTTTACTTTCTGGCCGACTACCACGCACTCATCAAGTGCGAAGACCCGGCCCGCATACAGCGCTCTACGCTGGAGATTGCCGCCAGCTGGCTGGCAGCCGGACTCGACCCTGAAAAAGTCGTCTTCTACCGCCAGTCCGATATCCCCGAAATCCCCGAACTCACTTGGCTGCTCACCTGTGTGACGGGCAAAGGCCTGCTCAACCGCGCCCACGCCTACAAGGCCAGCGTGGACAAGAACCAGGCCGCTGGCCGCGAGAGCGACGACGGCGTGACAGCCGGCCTGTTCATGTACCCGGTACTGATGGCGGCCGACATCCTGATGTTCAAGGCGCACAAGGTGCCCGTGGGGCGCGACCAGGTGCAACACATCGAGATGGCGCGCGACATGGGCGCAAGCTTTAACCACGTCTACGGCGAGCACTTCGTGCTGCCCGAAGCTGCGGTGGACGCGCACGTAGCCACCCTGCCCGGCCTCGATGGCCGCAAGATGAGCAAGAGCTACGACAACACTATTCCGCTGTTCTCCAGCCGCACGCAGCTGCAAAAGCTAATCGGCGGCATCGTCACCGATTCGCGCGCGCCGGGTGAGCCCAAAGAGGTTGAGGGCTCGGCCCTGTTCCAGATCTACCAAGCCTTCGCCACACCCAACGAGACCGCTGCACTGCGCCAGCAGTACGCGGGCGGCATCGCCTGGGGCGAAGCCAAGCAGCTGCTGCTGGAGCGTGTCGACTCGGTCATTGCGCCCATGCGCGCCCAGTACGAGGCGCTAATAGCCGACCCAGCCCGCATCGAAGCCACATTGCTGGCTGGGGCCGAGCGTGCGCGCGCCCTGGCCACGGCCTTCATCGGCGAACTGCGGGGCGCAGTCGGACTGCGCAGCCTGACGACGCACACAGCGCAAACAGAAGGCCATTCAGCTACAAAATTTGGTACGCCCAAAGTTGTTAGCAAAGCCGCGTTCAAGCAGTACCGCGAGCAAGACGGTAAGTTTTATTTCAAACTGCTCGCGGCAGACGGCCAGTTGCTGCTGCAAAGTTTGGCATTTGACGCCCCCAAGGATGCGGGGGCGGCCATTGCGCAATTGCGGCAGGACCCGGCGGCGCTTGGCTCTCTGGCTGATCGGCTGGCACCGGTAGCGGGCGTGGCCGTGGCGGATGTGGTGGATGCACTAGAGCAACTGAATCAATAGCTATATTTATTATAGCTAGTAGCGCCTATAAAATAAGGGTTAGATGCCTAAAACACCTATTTTTTATCGTCAGTCCATACGGTAACGCAGTCGCACCCAAATGGTGGGGTCGATGCGCCCGTCGAGCGGTGTCTGTACCGTGCCGACCAGCGACCAGCGGCGGTCTGCCGAATCGATCGAGTGGACGACCCCCAGGTCCCAGCCCGCCTTTTGTGGCTGCAAATTGGCCTCGTCGCTGAACCTCCAACTGCGGTACACCAGATAAGCAGACGTCACGTCGCGCCCACCGTGCTTCCAGGAGCTGGCCAGCACGGCTGTGTGCCGCGCGAAGCCGGGCAGCGCATTGTCGGCATAGACGCTCCCGGTATTGCGTGCCTGAGCCCAGGTGTAGCTCGCCAACAGGCTCCAGCGTGGGGCGAGCACGCGGTTAATGGCTGCGCCCGCCTGGTGCAGCCGCCCACGGTCGAACACAGGGTTGCCGTTGTACGGATCCACCGTGGTTTGGGCGGTTTGTACCTGGGCGCCGAGGCTGCTCACCCTGTCCAGATCAAGGGCCGCCGACGGCGGCAGGAGCAAGCTGCCATCCGCATAGGTTGGGTTGCGGATGTCCTGCGTGGAGAGGCTGGCAAAGCCGAAGGTGCGCGCATCGAACTCCCAGTCGAGCTGCAACGCCGCCTTGCGCACAAAGCTGCCCGCCAGTTGGTATTGGTAGTCGATCGGGATGGCACCCACAGCAACGGGCGAGAGCGTGTGGGCACCAGTCGGGCGCACGCTCTCAATGTAGGCCGCATGCAAGGCACGGCCCGGCGCGAACCGGTAGGACAGGCCGAGTCGCGGCAAGGTCCGGCGCGCCACCCCCCCTGCATCGCGCTCGGGCTCGAACAAGTTCTCTCCGGTGAGTGAGTCGTACGCGCGCGATTGCCAACGGACCAACCAGCGGGGCCACGACGCTTGCGCATGCCAGGTCCACGGCCCCGCTTTCTGCTCGAAAGCCAGCCAGGGCATGTCAAAGCGTCCACTGGTGCCCTGCGCACTGGTGCTCAAGCTGTCGCCGAGTGCTGCACCGAGTCGGCTGCGCCGGGTTTCCCAGCCGCCGCTGACGCGGTAGGTGCCCTTTTGCACCGTGTGGCGCAGCATGACGCCTTGGTCAGTGTCCGCAATACGAGAATCCTGCGGGCCCCAGCGCGGGTCGCTCACCGTCAGCGACTGCCCGAAAATCGCTCGGTCGAATTTAAGCCAAGTCTGCTCATCGGCAGACCAGCGCCAAGAGCCACCAACGTCGGTGCGCCGAGAATGCTGTCGCGCCAGACTGTCAAAGATCACACCGTGACCCAAGTCGCGGCCACCGGGATACGAATAGCGTGCCCTGTCTTCGTCATGCAGCAGCATCAAGGTAAGCCGGTCACTCACACGGGCGCCCAACGCCACCAACAGGCCTGGCGATGACATGCGGTAGCTGCCCGAATCGGCGCGCGGCGCCATGTGCAAGCCCTCTGCCCACCACTGCCAGGCGAAGGGCATGGGCGCGGTGGCAATGCCATGGTTGCCGACCGAAAGCGTTGCTGTGTCTTGCTGCGGCCCGCGCTGAGCGCTGGCATTGGCCAGCCATTCGCTCCCCACGACTGGGAATACGGTCGCATGCCTCTCCCCCACACCAAACACCAGCGGATCTGCCAGGTAGCCCTGGTAGTACTCAGACCCTCGGCTGAAGCTGCTTTCCGTTCGATTCGCCAGAAAAAAGTGGCTTCCAGACCACAGCGGGTTGTACGACTCCTGCGCGTAGGCCCGCGCCCAATGCTCCAGCCCAAAGTCGCCCAGCGCCTTGCCCAGGTTGGCCGAACCCTGGCTGTCAGAGGTAAGCGGGTTCAGCGACTTGAGGTACGGCAAACGCACCAGCGCTTCACGCGCGGCGGCAATAGCCTGCAAGGGCTCACCGTTGTCGTTTTGCAAAATAGCCTCAACCTGCCAGGGCATTGGGTCTTTGGGGTCGGCCAAGCGGGCGCGGACCAGAGAGTCAAGCGCAGCAGCGTTCTCTCCAAGCGTGTATTCCGCCACCGCCAGCCAAACCTGCGCCCGGGCGTAGCGAGGCTCGATGACCAGAGCCTTGAGCAGCAGTTGCCGTGCAGCCTCGGGCTCGCCGCGCCGCAGCGCAAGAAAACCGGCACCGGCCAGGCTTTCGTAGTCGTCGGCCTGCAGCGCCAGGGCAGCGTTAAAGCCCTGACCTGCCTCTTGCAAGCGCAGCGCCTCGGTAGCAGCCGTGGCCTGCAAGCCCTCAAGGCGTGCGCTAGGAGAAAGGGCCACCGCCTGCGCCAAAACTTCTCGCGCTGCAGCGAGGTCCCCGCGCTCCTGCAGAGCACGGCCTAGGCGTCCTAGGGCGTCGGCGCGCTGCGTATCGCCTTGGGCGCGCGCCGCGCCAGCGCGGTAGCGGGCAATCGCCTCATCGCCCTGGCCATTGAGGCGGTACCAGTCGCCATCGGCCAACAGCAGATCACTGCTGTCGGCGGCGCCGCTGCGGGCAAGCGCCTGGTCCAGTGTGGTGCGGGCGTCGGCAGCGCGATCCAACGCCAGCAACAATTCGGCATGGCGGGCAGCGAGCCGAGGGTCGCCAGTGCGTTGCCAGGCACGTTCCAGGTCTTGCACCGCATCGTCAAGGTGCGCATCGAAGGCGGCCAAGTCGGCCAGGACCAACTCCACAGCGGCAAGGTGCGTCCCACTGGCGCGCAGAGCCAGCAAGCGGTCACGCGCGTGCGGCAAGGCTCCGACATCCAAATCGGCGCGCACTGCGGCAAGCTCAGGCGCCAGCGCCTCGCCCTGAAATTCGCTCCAACGCCGTGCCTCCACAGGGTTGGCCATGACCCACTGCACCCGCTCACGCGGATTGACCAGCAGGCGCTTGGTGGGCGCCTGGCCGGGCACTGCAATGCCCTGCTCAGCCGGGCCCAAGTCCACACGGCCATAGGCGTTGGAAAACTCCACTTGCCCAGAGAGCACAGTGAAAGTGGTGCGCCCGCCCTCTTCGACCTGCACATCCCAATCGGTACCGCGCACCACTGCAAGCGCCGCCGGGGTTTGCAGCTGCAAATTGGCCGGGCTGCGCTTGGTGCGCGCCCACAAGCGCCCGGCAATCAGCTCCAACAGGCTGCGCTGGGGCTGCGCGTCGCACAGGCGCAGCTCTGCATTGGCCGACATGCGGATCTGCGTGCGGTCGGCCAGCAACAGCGCGGCGGACGAGAGCTCCAGCGTGCGCATATCAGCGCCACCGCCTAGTTTTTGCGAAAGCACCGCAGGTTGCCAGGTGGGGACGCCGCTGGCGCGCGTCTCACCACGGCCGACCAGGCTCACCAGTTCGGCCACAGGTTCGTTCGCCGATTGCGTGGCGCCGAAGCCCGCGCACTGTGCAAATGCAACGGGAGCAAACGACAGAACACAGGCAGCCGCAAGAGAGCTGCGCAGGAAGAGGCGTGGCATGGCAATGTCCTTTCACTACTTGGCGAGCTGCCTGGGTGGCAGGGTGATGGGCTCGGCCTGGCCCTTTGAATCTGCCTCTTCCAGCACTGCCTGCAGTCGCTCGGACAGTACTTCGGCGCTTGCTGCCCAAAGCGGGGCGCACTGCGCTGCATGGCTGCGCCATACCTTGCACACTTCCAGCGCATCGCGCAAGCGGCCCGCGTGGATATGGCGGCGCAGCGCCTCGCCCAGTGCAGGCAATGCAGTGTCGTCACACAAGGTATAGACGTCGATGCCGCTGCTGCGGCCGGCAAGCATGACGCAGTCCAGCCACAACGGCATGCTGCCCTGCCACGCGCCCACTGGCACCGCTTGCACGGTGGCTTCGGACAGCAGCACATTCGTGCCCAGCGCCTTGTTGGCCGCCTCCAGGCGCGCGGCAGTGTTCACGGCGTCGCCCACCGCGGTGTATGTGAATCGCTCGGTCGATCCCATGTGGCCTACCGCCGCTTCGCCGGTATGCACCCCAATGCGCAGGCCCACCTCGGCAAAAGGCGTGCCGCGCCAGTCGGTGCGCAAAACGTCCATCTCACGTTGCATCGCCTGGGCACAGGCGACCGCGCGGGCCGCGTGCTTAGCGTCTGGTAAAGGTGCATTCCAGAACGCCATCACCGCATCACCAATGAACTTGTCCAGCGTGCCACCATGGCTGAGCACACAGTGGGCCATGTGCGTGAAATATTGGTTCAGCGTGCGCGCCACCGCTTCAGGCGCCAGCGCTTCGCTGGCTGCAGTGAAGTCTGCAAGGTCGCAAAACAACAAGGTCAGCGTGCGCCGCTCGCCATGCACATAGGAGCTTGCGTCTGAGGCCACCAGAGCGTCGACCACCGCCGGCGGCACGTAGCGAGCGAAGTCGGCGCGCAGGCGCTGGCGCCGAGTCCGCTCGCGCAGATAGCTGTGCGCGGCCCCCAGGTTCCAGTGCACCGCAAGGCCGACCAAAAGCGGCACCACACTGAGCCACCAACCCGCCACAAAAGCGGCCACTGCTGCCAATACACCCAGCCCACCCAGCGCCCCGTGCACGGCCAATGCACCTAGCGCATTCCAGCGCCGTGTGAACGCAGCGCCAGCCCCCATGGCCAGCACAGCTACCAGCCATCCCAACGGCCAAGCGACTGGCCTGATCCAGTCGCCGAGCAGCCCATTCTGCAAGGCCGTGGCGTGCAGAAAAACACCGGACTGCATGCCCCCGCCCAGCACCGCAAAGGGCGTGCGGAACTGGTCCACACCACCCACCGGCGTGTTCTGCCCCAGCAGCACCAGCCGCGCATGCAGGGCGCCGGGTGGCAGTTGGTGCTTCGCATCGAGCGCCTGGGTGTAGTGCGCGTAAGGCATCGGCACCTCTGGTGCGTAATAGCGCAGCAATGCTCCCTCCGGCAGCTTCGCCACAGGCCGACCCGCCTGGTGCGCCAGCACCCGCCACAGGGCACCTGGCTGCGCCGGAGCCCGCCGGGATACGCCATCCGCATCCAAAGGCACAGCGATGTCGCCTCGGGTAGCTTGTGGGAAGATAGACGGCAATTGCTGCGAGTAGTGCGCCACCTGCGAACTCTCGTTGCGCACCGTCGCGCCTGCCAGCACCACCGGCAGAGGCCCTTGCAGTGCCTGCTCCAGGGCACCGTCGTCCACAGCGGTTTGCGGCTCAGCAAACAACATATCCACCGCCAGGGCGGCAGCACCCCCCTCAGTCAAAGCACGGATCAAATCGGCATGAAAATGCCGCGGCAGCGGCGGCGCAAGGCCCAGTCGCGCCAGGCTCACTTCGTCCAACCCAACGACAAGCACCCCCGCATCAACTGGTGCAGGAGCCGTCAAGCTGGTAAGCAGATCAAACTCGTACTCGCCCAAGCCACGAAAAAACGGCGACAGAAACAAGCCCATGAGCGCAGCACTCGCCAGTGCGATGCGCCATGAGGCGTCCCTCCAGGAGTCCGTTGCGCGTTTCCGCGAAACACTGTCCACAGCAGCCATCGGCTTGCATTCCCGTAAGCGGCAAAGCGGATCACATGGATGCCGCTGACCGACCCGAGGCACGGCGCCCCGCTTTCTGACTGTAGGACAGGCAAACACCATGCGTACAGGGGTTTACCTTGACAGGTCACCCGCGGCATTGGCAGCAAAAATCTCGTAACCCCCCGTGCTTGGGAGTCGGTGAACATACTTCGCCGGAAAGAAAAAGGGCGTTCACCGGATGTTGGTGAACGCCCTTGGACGTCGTAATGGAGCTGGCGTCAATTGAATGAAAGCTGCAAACCCGCATGAGAGCTGGATTTCACTTTTTTATTTTTTGAGTTGTTCCCCCGTTTGTTCCCCCACCTTGTTCACCATAAGCTGCTACGAGAAAAACTTTCGATAGAGACGGCCCCATGACCGATCAATTTGGGCAGCCCAAGACGCCGCCACCACATGGTCAACAAGGGCTACATTGCCCCATCGGCTACAAACCATCCACACGCCGCGCTATCCAGTTTCGTACTGCCTTGGCTGACCATGAGGTCGCACGCTCCCCTATCTTGATAGAACCCGGAAACTGCCCTCGCGCCATTTGGTCGTAAAGGGCCGAGCGGCACATCCCCGTCAAGCGCAGTACCTCTGGCAACCGCAACAGGCGGTCTTCGTCGCCTCCATCTTCCAAAGGCAGCCTTCGTATCGATTCACCACTCTCCAGCAGCGACAACGCCTGCCTCATCAACTGGGCAGCACGGTCGGTGATTTCTCTATCGACAGCCTCCCGTTGGTTCCCGCGCTCCTTGCGATTCTGTGCGGCTGGTCTCATATGACTCCCTTTCCGATCCTGCGACACCTGTCGCCGATTCCGTAGAGTGCCAGGGACATCCGACCCATTCCATCCATGCAAGCGCAGCCCAGCGCACCAGGGCAAATACTCCTATGGCTGTTCATCCGGTGGGATTTCTCCGTGCTCCCGAAGCGGGGCAACTCCAGCTCCAACACCCATTCGGATGCACAACCTATTGAGACACCACATCCAAGCGCGCTTGCCCCCCCTCTTCTACCGCTTACGGCGGCATCCCATCGAGTGTTCGGGCCGCCTTCTCAAGCCCGCCCAGGATGGCGTCAAGAACACGCGGTGAGAAGTCCTGTGGCAATTCGGCTTGCACTTCGGCGATGGCCGCTGGAGTCCGGGCAAGAATTTCTTCGATGATCGGCTCGGCGGTCGAGGCATATCCGACCTTCTGCACGGTGCTATTGAAGTGCCTTCGCTGGATACCTTGCATCTCGTAGTGCCGGTTCTTGCCAAGCAAGGCCATCGCCAACTTGATTTCATGTGGTAACCACTGGTTCGGAGCGTTGCCTAACACCGGATAGACCGACATTACGTCGTACAACGGGGTCAACTGGAAACGCCCGCGTAGCAGAAGCTGGATACTGAAATTCTTGGCATGGCCATCGGGTGCTCGCAGCAACCAGAACAACACCTGAGCCGCCATCAGCGTTTTCATGTCGGCTTCGGCATTCACCGATTGCCGCAGCGTGCCAAACAGCGCCTTGAGCCCTGGACCGCCGTCGTTCTCATATTTGCGCAATGGCGAGCAGCCCTCGACCTGGCAAAAGTCCTCCTGCGGCAAACGCATGAGCCACTGCCCATTGGGTGCGATGCGCCGGTCGAAGCGCTCCACCACCAGCACGCGCTGCCCGCCAAAGGTCGCTATGCGGGCATCGGCCACCGGCAAGCCATAGGCCTTCAGCAGCCGCAAGCACAGCCACTCGTTGTCGACGGACGTGCTGAAGTCCGCCTGCCGCCCGCCCATCAGGCCGAGCGGAAGCTTGAAGATGTGGCTCGTCGGTGTGGCACCACGCGGCGCCAGCCATCGCTCGCCCCACCACAGGAAAGCCGTCTTCTCCTGCGCACCGGCCAGCGAGATGCGGAAGTCCGCATCCGGGTCTCGGCCCGCAGCAAAGGCCTGCGGAGAAACGGTTTCGATCAGGTGCCGCTCAATAGCCTCCTCCGACAGGGGCTCGCCCTCGGTTCGATCGAAGCCGGTGGGCACCTCGTCTTCATCCAGGATCTGGACGGCGCCCACGCAATCGCGCCCGATAGCCTTCAGCAAATCGAACGGTTCGGTCGAACCCGTCCTGAATCGCTCGGCCACGCGGCGCCGGATCGCATCGCTGTCCGGAAGCAAGTTGTCGAAGTAGTTGGCGACCTTCTCGCCCTTGGCCTGCAGATTCTGCAGGTTGAACGGCAGCGACAACGACAGCGGCCGGCCGATATCGACAGCAAGCCAATCCGCGTCGTACTGCAGCACCATCTCCCCGCGAGCGGGAATCGTCCACCGGCCCACGCGGACACCATTGGTCCAGATAGACAGGCTGCGGCTGTGCGATCGACGTCCCATGTCACCAATCCGTAGTCGGCGCCTTCGACACCGCAGCGCTGTCCCGGGTCCCGACGGTCAACTCCAAGCCCAGCGCGGCGCACCATGCAAGGAGTTGCTCCACACTCAACTCGTGGGCGTTGAGTTCCAAATGAGAGACCCGTGACTGGCTCAGGCCGATACGGCTGGCCAGCGCCGACTGGGTCAGCCCCTGGGCCTTGCGCGCGGCCAGCAGCATCGACCCAAGTTGGCCGGCAGTGACCAGCGGATGCGACGTCGACGTCATAGCGGATACCTGAAATTCAGATAAACGGAAAATATCTTAAAAACAGATATTTGTCAAATAGCTGAAAATCAAGTAATTCTGGTTTGCACAATGCGCTTCGAGGGGCGCTGATGCAACCTGATGGATGCTCATCACTCGATGGTGTCCAAGCCATGCTTGGTCAAAAATGATCAGCGAACTGCCCGGTCCATTTTTTGCGCTGACGAGAAAACCAGCCCCGATGAGCTGATCAGCACAATTAGCTGATGAATAACATGGCCACGGTTGACAACATGGACATGTTAAATAAAATGGCCATGTTAAAAGCCACCATATGCGAGCACCTCTTTCCCCCAACAAGCACGTGCATGCAGAGCAGTACGTTGCCAACTTCTTCCG
>JBQMQB010000047.1:0-9450 GCA_052172715.1 Giesbergeria sp.
ACATCGACCAGCAGCATGTGCTGCACGGAGGGATGCTCCAGTCCGGTGTTGCCCCGCTGCTCGTAGCCTGCAGGGGTGTTCTGCCGTTGGCTGAGCACTTTGCGCAGCACGCCGCCCAAGCCCTCTTTGCTGCGCGTCCACTGCACGGCGCGCGCGTCGGCCAGGTATTCGCGCTGGCGCGAGACGGCCGCCTTGAGGATTTGCCCGGTCAGCCAACCGGCCAGGCCAGCCAGCATGATGGCCGAGCCGAACCACCAGGCCAGACCGCCGCGCTCGCGCATTTCTTCGCCGAAGTTGTAGACCAGTTCCAGGCCGAAAACCATGCCGGCCAGGCGCATCTTCAGGCGTGTGTCGCCTTCGTTCAAATGGCTCAGTTCATGCGCCACCATGCCCTGCATTTCTTCGCGCGTGAGGTAGTCGAGCGCGCCCTGGGTGACGGCAAGCACTGCGTCGGCTTCGTCCCACCCGGCCGCAAAAGCATTGATGGCGTCGGCGCGCGGCAGCACCATGATTTCGGGGCGCGGCATCTGGGCGGCAATGCACAACTCATCGACCACGTTGGCCAGGCGCTGCTCCGCATGCAGCAGGCTAGGCCGCAGCTCGCGCGCGCCAATGCGTTTGGCCAGGTGGATGCCGCCGGCGCGCAGGTTCGAGGTTTCGACCCACCAGCCACCCAGCACCAGCAGCAGCGAGACGCCTATATTGGCTGCCAGAAACCCCCCTGGGAACGGGAGTTGCACCGGCAGCAACGCCGCCATCAGCCACCAGGCAAGCACCAGCGAGGCGTGCACTGCCAGTACCAGCAAGACGGTGGCTACGGCAAAGGCAAGCAGCAGCCACCGCGTTTCGGTGCGTGCGTCGTGCTGCTGGTCCCAGAAACGCATGCTTGCAAGGTGCTCTTAAAACTGCACGCGGGGCGCCGCGCGCTCTTCTTCGCTGCGGGTCGATTCGAGCATGGGTGCAGCCACGAAACCGGCGAGGCGCGCAACGACAAGAGCCGGAAACTGCTGGGCAGCGTTGTTGAAATCCAGTACCTGGTCGTTGAAGGCCTGGCGGGAAAAGCCAATGCGGTTTTCGGTGCTGGCGAGCTCTTCGCTCAGCGACTGCATGGTGGCGTCGGCTTTGAGGTCAGGGTAGGCCTCAGAGACCACCATCAACCGACCCAGGCTGGCGCCCAGCACCCCCTCAGCGGAGGCCAACGAGCCCAGGGCTCCGGCGCTGGTGGGCGTGACACGTGCCGCAGCGGCCGCACCTTGCGCCTGGTTGCGTGCGGCAATCACCGCTTCCAGCGTGGCTGCCTCGTGCTTGAGGTAGCCGCGCGCCACCTCAATCAGGTTGGGCACCAGGTCATAACGGCGCTTGAGTTGCACATCGATTTGCCCAAAAGCGTTGGCAATGCGGTTGCGCAGCTCCACCAGGCGGTTGTAGGTGGCAATGGCCCACCACAGCAGCGCCACTGCGATAGCGAGCAGAACCCAGCCGATTGTTGTCATATCACTCCCCCTTGGATGTGTTTGGAAGCGGCATCTTAGGGCAATGCCAATTTACGGCAAATGAATTAGTAAAAATGGCTTCTAACGCTTTACCAATAAGCGCCAATAGCTATTAAATGCATAGCTATTCTACCGCTCTGCGCAAGGTTTCCACCACGGGCCGCGCCAGCACGTCGCGCAGGCCCCACCAACCCGCAAGCAGGGCCAGCACCGCACCGGCCAGGCTGCCGACGAGCGGCACCAAAGGCGAAGCCGTCCAGGTGAAACCGAACACGTAATGCGCCAGCGCCCAGCCCACGCCCGTAGCGGCGCTGCTGGCCAGCAAGCCGGCAAGCAGCCCCACGCCCGCCAGCTCGGCGCGTTGCACCTGGCGCAACAAGCGGCTGCTTGCACCCAGCGCCCGCATGATGGCGAATTCGCGCGCGCGCTCTTCGCGGGTGGCGGTGACGGCGGCGAACAGCACCACCAGCCCAGCGGCCAGGGTAAAGGCGAACAGGAATTCCACCGCACGGATCACCTGGTCGAGCACACCCTGAATCTGCGCCAGCGTGGCGCCCATGTCCACATTGGTCACATTCGGAAAGCGCCGCACCAGTGCGTTGTCAAACCCCAAAGTTTCAGGCGCGCGGTAGGCGGCAAGGTAGGTGATGGCGACGTCATCCATGGCGGCCACCGGGTACATCACAAAAAAGTTGGCGTGCAGCGAGCCCCAATCGACCTTGCGCAGCGAGGTAATGCGCGCTTCGGACTGCACCCCGCCCATGTCAAAGCGCAGCGTGTCGTCGAGCGCCAAACCCAAGGTCTTGGCAATGCCCTCTTCCACGCTGATGGCACCCGCCTCACCTTCCGTCCAGCGGCCAGCGACGACCAGGTTGTGCGGCGGCTGCACTGCGATGTTCGAGAGGTTGAATTCACGCTCGACCAGACCCTGAGCACGCGTATCTGCGTAGTCGCGCGCTTCCACCGGCTTGCCGTTGATGGCCACCAGTCGACCGCGGAACATCGGGTACCAGTCGTAACGCGCGACGCCCGCATCCGCCAGCATGGCGCGGAAATCCTGCGCCTGGTCGGGCTGAACGTTGATGACAAAACGGTTCGGCGCATCCGGCGGTGTGGCATCACGCCAGCTGGCAATCAGGTCGGTGCGCAGCAGCACCAGCAGCACCAGCGCCAGCAGACCCACGGCCAGGCTACTGACCTGCACCACGGCGTAGGCGGGCCGGGCAGAGATCTGCCGTGTGGCGAGCACCAGCCAGCGCGGCGCGGTGGCCTCGTTCACCATACGGCGCAGCAGGCGCACGGCAAGCCAGCTGAGCAGCGCAAACAGCAGCACGGCAGCGGCAAAGCCGCCCACGGCAATCAGGCCCAAACGCAAATCGCGGCTGACGACCAGAAGCAGTGCGGCAAAGCCCACAACTCCAAGAGTGAGCACCGCCAGCGACGTGGGGCGCAGGCTGCCGACATCACGACGGATGACACGCAGTGGCGGCACCTGTGCGAGCTGCAGCACCGGCGGCAGGCCAAAGGCGAGCAGCAGCGTCATGCCCACTCCGACACCCAGCAGCGCCGGCCACACGCTGGGCGCAGGCAGGCCCGCCGTGACCAGGCCAGCCAGCAGGTACACAAAGGCATTGTGCACAGCAAAACCCAGCGCCACGCCCAACAAGCTTGCAATCAGGCCCACCAGAGCAAACTCTGCCGTGTAGCTCGCGGCGATGCGCCGCTGGCTCTGGCCAAGCACGCGCAGCATGGCAGACGCATCGAGGTGGCTGGCGGCAAAGGCGCGTGCTGCCAGTGCCACGGCCACCGCGGAGAGAAGGGCCGCAAGCAGTGCCACCAAACTAAGGAAATTCTGCGCACGCTCCAGCGTCTGCTTCATATCGCTGCGGCCGGAATCGAGCGATTCGACGCGCATGCCGCGCATACCCGGCAGCTCTAACTGCGTGTCCACAAAGGTCTGAAATTGGCGCACCGGCGCTGGCGCGCCTGCCACCATCAAACGGTAGGTCACGCGGCTGGCCGGTTGCACCAGGCCGGTCGCAGCCACATCTGCGTCGTTGAGCATCACGCGTGGCGAAAAGCTCATGAAGCCCGCGCCCCGGTCTGGCTCCAGCGTGATGATTCGGCTGATACGCAGGCTGGCATCTCCCAGCATCAAGGGGTCGCCCAGCTTGAGGTCAAGCGCGTCCAGCAGCGACGCATCGACCCAGACCTCGCCCCGCGCAGGTATCTCGCGCGTGGGCTTGCCTGGGGCATCCAGTGCATTCGCCACGCTCACGCTGCCACGCAGCGGGTAGCCCGGCTCCACGCTCTTGAAAGCCACCAGACGGCTGGCACCGCCCTGCGCGTCGTCCGCACGTGCCATGGTGGGAAAGCTCGCGGTGCGCACCATGCTCAGACCCAACACCCGTGCGTGTTCGATAAAGGTGCTTGGCGTGGGATGGTCGCTTGCCACCACAAAATCGCCACCGAGCAGTTGCAACGCATCGCGCTGCAGGCCGCCTTGAAGGCGGTCGGCGAAAAACCCGACAGCGGTGAGCGCAGCTACAGCCAGCGTGACTGCCACCATGAGCAATCGAAGCTCTCCGGCGCGCAGATCGCGCAGCAGGGTGCGCCAGGCAAGGCGCGCGAAAGAAAGGTTCATGAAGAAGTTAGCCGAGAGAAATGTGAACATGCCTGCGCCAACTCGACGCCCCCCGGAGATCTCACCCCGGGGAGCCTATGCCGCGAGGGTAGCCCCAATCGACCGCCGACGCAGGAGCCAGGCACCCGCCTTAATTAACCCAACCGACTCACTCCCAACGCAGCGCCGCCAAGTCGTGCACAAAAATGGGGTAGTTCATCCACAACCCCTTGAGCCCCTTGCGCGCTACGGTGCTGATCTGGGGCGCAAAAATCCAAGCGTTGACTGCATCTTGGGCGAGTTGGCGCTGGATTTGGGCAAACAAAATCTGCCGCTCGCGCGCGCTGCCGCTGGCTGCATGGCGCTCCACAAGCGCGCGGAAATCGGCGCTGTCGTAGCCAAAGTAATAGGTCGGATCGGTATAAATCTGGTAGTCCAGCGGCTCCACGTGGTTGATGAGCGTGAGATCAAAATTTCCACTGAACGGACCCGACAGCCAATGCGCCCAGTCGAGGCTCTCCGTGGTCACTTCGATGCCGATTTTTGCCAGCGCTGCAACCACCAACGGTCCGCCCACTTGCGCATACGGTGTCGGCGGCAGCGCGAGCGTGAGCTTGAGTGGCAGCCGCACGTCGGCCTCGCGCATCAGCGCCTTTGCCCGCTCTGGGTCGTAGGGGTAGAGACCTGCCAGATGCACATAGCCCGCATCGGTCGGAGAAAAGTGACTGCCTATGGCTTTGCCCCTGCCATCGAGTACGTCGCGAATGAAGCCTTCTCGGTCAATGGCATGGGTAATCGCACGGCGCACACGCACATCGTCCAGCGGTTTTCTTCGGTGGTTCAGCGCCAGCGTCCCCTTGCCGCCGGACGCACCTATCAGCACCTGGAAGGCGCCGTCGGCTTGGAACTGCGCGACGGTGCGGGTTGCGATATTGAAGAACACGTCCACCTCGCGCGCCTCTAGCGCCGCAACCTGGGCTGCAGGGTCATTGATAAAGCGGAACTGCACTTCACCGATCTGCACCTCGCTCGCCCTGCGGTAGCCGTCGAATTTGGTAAGCACGATACTGTGACCGCGCTTCCAGCGCTCGAAACGATAAGGGCCAGTGCCTACCGGGTGCGACGCAGCCTTCTCGGCCGTTGCCGGGTGCAGCACCACAGCGGTGTTTTCACCCAGGCGAAAGAGCGTATTGGCGTCTGCATGGTGCAAGCGCAGCACGACGGTGTGCGGCTCTGGTGTCTGGATGGCGGCAATGTTGTCGAAAAGCGCCTTTTTTGCCTTGTTGGTCGAGCCAGCGGCCATGGCCCGCTCAAAGCTGAAACGCACTGCCGTCGCGTCGAACGGCGAGCCGTCGTGAAAGCGCACATTCTTGCGCAGCGCAAAGCGGTAGGTTTTGCCATCAGGGTCGACTTCCCAACTGCTCGCCAGAAGCGGCGAGGTCGTGCCGTCCTCCTCGATCTTCGCCAAGCCTTCAAACACGTTGTAGTGCACCACCTCACCAATGGAGGCAGAGGGTGCGATGGTGGGATCCAGGCCACTGGGTTCAAGCGACAGGTTGAACACCACACGCGAAGGACTGGGCTGCGCGTACACGGGAGTGCCCAGCGCACAGGTCGCCAAACACAACGCCAACAGGCCGTGAGCAGTTCTGCGCAGCACTCTCGCTCCTTAAAACACGCGTTTTCCCTAGGGGTGTCCTGCATCACACTACGCGAGCGGGTGTAGTGCAGATCGGAATGGGATGCAAGGCGTCCCTCGGCCACCACGCGGGCCAAGACGCCGTCCATTTACAAAATCTGACATAGTGTGCCACTGCTTCCCATCGCCTTTGAACTGGTTTCCCCTAGCCCTCGCATGCCTGCACGCTTCCGACTGCTCCGCGCTCCCAGCCGAACGGCGTGGGCACGCTTGGCCATCGGCCTGGCGCTGCTGGCTGCAGCGTTGCTGCTCTGGGCGCTGTCCAATGTGTACGAGGAACGCAAGGCCGAGCACCGCCACCGGGCCGAGCGCGAGTTGCAAACCATTGGCCGACTGCAAGCGCAGGCGGTTGGGGAGTGGCGCACCAGCCACTTTTCAGATGCCCACGCCCTGACAGACGACAGCCTATTCGCCCAAGCGGTCGCCCGTTGGCGCAATGCCCCGGCAGAGCACAGCGAAGCGGCGGCTTTTGTGGCGGAGCGCCTGCGCATCCTGCAGGAGCATGCGAACTACAGCGCAGTGTCGTTCGTGAGCCCCGAGGGTGTCATTTTATTGGCCGATGGGCACGCCGGGGCTGCAGTGCCGCAGGCCGAGCGCAAGGCACTTGCCCAGGCGCTTGCACAAGCCACCGCCAGCGCGGTAGAGCCACGGCGCGACCCGTTTTTTGCCTTTCCGTTCTTTAGCCTCATGGCACCCATCTTTGATGGCGAACGCGCGCTGGGCGCGGTATGGCTGGTGGTGGATGTGCGCACCAGCCTGTTTTCGCTGCTTTCCCCATGGCCCACTGGCAGCATCACCGCTGAATCGGTGCTGGTGCAAGCTCAGGGCCGCGATGCTCTGCTACTGAGCCCGCTGCGACGGCACGCCGACATAGTGGCGCACCAAACGGTGCACGCAACCGAAACCGCCAGCCCCGTGGTGCAGGCAGTAGCCGGTGCGCGTGGACTGCTCTATGGCCGCGACGACAGAGGCGTGGAAGTCATGGCCATGGTGCACGCCATCGCACAGTCACCCTGGTTACTGGTGTCTAAGATCGATGTGGCAGAGGCCATCGGCAACGCGGCGCAGCAAGAACTGCTGGTGCTGAGCCTGCCGGTGAGTTTCGTCCTGCTGCTCGCCGGCCTGCTGCTGGGCGGCTGGCAATGGGCGGCGCGCAAGCGCGAGAGCGCCCTTAAGGACAAACTGGCGCAGAACATGCAGTGGCTGGAAAGTGCACAAAAGGCCGCTCTCGTGGGCTACTACGTGTACAACGGCGACTCAGATACGTTCACCCTCTCACCCATGGCAGCTGAGCTCTTCGGCTTACCGTCCGAGGCCCCTGTGGCGCGCACGCAGTGGCTGGCACAGGTGCATCCGACCGACCGCGCCGACGCACTGGCGGCCTGGGAAGAGGCGCTCAGCTCGCGCAAGGCGCTGCGCATGCAGTACCGCCTGGTCGATGGTGACAGGGATCGCTGGGTAGACATGTGGGGCGACCACAACGCACCCGGCGCGCGGATACACATCACCGGCACGGTGCAGGACATCACCGAGCGCCAACTGGCCGAAGAAAAACTGGGGCAGTACCGCGCCGCCCTTGAAACCCTGGTGCGCCAGGATCCGATGACCGGCGTCGCCAACCGGCGCGCCCTTACCGAAACCCTGGTGACCGAATGGCAGCGCGCGGCGCGCACCGACGCCACGCTCTCGATGCTGATGATTGACGTTGACCATTTCAAGCTGTTCAACGACCGCTATGGCCACCTGGCAGGGGACGAGTGCCTGCGCAAAGTGGCCAAGGCACTGGCGCGTTCTGCCACACGGGCGAGTGATCTGGTGGCACGCTACGGTGGCGAGGAATTTGCCGTACTTTTGCCCGGCACCAGCCGCGCCGAGGCGGTGGCAATTGCCGAAAAGTTGCGCCTTGCGGTGCGCAAGCTCTCCATCGTGCATGCCGCCTCGGGGGTGGCCGCCGTAGTCACCGTCAGTATCGGGGTGGCCACGGTGCGCCCTGGCTCCCGCGCGACCACCCGGCTGCAGGCGCTGGACAAGGCGGACGCTTCGGCCGGCGCCGAGAAGGAATCGCAGCGTCTCATCCACCAGGCCGATCTGGCGCTTTACGACGCCAAGGCACGCGGGCGCGATAGGGCCGTGGTCGAGGCCAGCGAAGACGTGTCCTAATACGGAAATCTGTACGCCAAGCGTGCAACTTGACCGAAAGGAAACTCAGACCAAAACGGCAGTTGGATGCATGCCACTGCCGTTTTTAGGCTCAGGTGTCCTTCGATACCGAAATCGTGGGGAATTTTGCCGAAAAATCCTTGCCCTGCTGCGCAATTTTGACCGCCACGCTGCGCGCGACTTGTTTGTAGATCTGCGCGACCTCACCGTCCGGGTCGGCGACGACGGTGGGCGTTCCGCTATCAGCCTGAAGCCGAATTTGCATATCGAGTGGCAAGGCGCCAAGGTAATCCATGCCGTACTCCTGCGCCATTTTCTTACCACCATCGGCGCCAAAAATGTGCTCTACGTGGCCGCAGTTGCTGCACACGTGCACGGCCATGTTCTCGACAATGCCCAGGATCGGCACGCCCACTTTTTCGAACATCTTGATGCCGCGTTTGGCGTCGAGCAGTGCAATGTCCTGCGGCGTGGTGACGATGACACCACCCGTGATAGGTACACGCTGGCACAGTGTGAGCTGAATGTCGCCCGTCCCCGGCGGCATGTCGACGATGAGGTAGTCCAGGTCTTTCCAATTGGTCTGGCGAAGCAGTTGCTCCAGCGCCTGCGTGGCCATGGGGCCGCGCCAGATGATGGCTTCGTCCTGCTCCACCAGAAAGCCGATGGACATGACCTGTATGCCATGGTTTTCCAGTGGCTCCATATGCTTGCCGTCCAGGCTCTCTGGTCGACGACTGACACCCAGCATCATGGGCTGGCTTGGTCCGTAGATGTCGGCGTCGAGTATGCCCACGCTCGCTCCCTCAGACGCCAGCGCGAGCGCCAGGTTGACGGCGGTGGTGCTCTTTCCCACGCCGCCCTTTCCCGAGGCGACGGCAATGATGTTCTTCACATTCGGCAAAAGCTGCACGCCGCGCTGCACAGCGTGCGCGGCAATCTTGCTGCTGATGTGCACCGACACATTCACCACGTCTGCCACACCGCGCGCGGCGGCGACGAGCTGCGTGCGCAGGCCAGGGATCAGGCTTTTGGCGGGGTAGCCCAGCTCGACGTCGAAGGCGACATCACCGTCTGTAACCTGCAGATTGCGCAGCGCGCGGGTGCTGACAAAATCGGTGCCGGTAAGCGGATCCTGCACGGTGGCCAAGGCGGCCAGCAGGGTCTGTTCAGAAACAGCCATTCAAATCTCTCCTGATAAGTGCCGCAAGTCTATTGCGTGGAGCAATGACAATGCAAACAGTGGGGCGGTCGCCCTGCCCCCCCCTCAAGAGGACCTCTGTGAAACTGAAGCTGGCCGACAACTCGCTCTTTGCAATTTTGCTGCGCTCGCCCTGGTGGGTGAGTTTTCTGGTGGCAGGTGCCACCACCCTGGCCGTGGCAGTCCTGGCTCCGGAACGGTTCCGGTGGCTTGGTGCATTTGGCGCACTGCCAATCTACGGGGTGGGCTGCGTGGCGGCATGGCGCCAGTGGCA
>JBQMQB010000047.1:9550-10924 GCA_052172715.1 Giesbergeria sp.
TGGCGCGGCTGCTGCTGGCTGCACAGAAAAGTAGCTAGCAGGGGTTTCCCTATGGCGCAGGCACACCCCGCCTGCCGCACACTGACACCCTACGCACGCGCTGCCCACAGCGCAAAGACCATGGACGCACCCACTTTCTCCACCCCTGAGGCACGCGCCCGAGCCGCAGGTCCGAAAACGCCCGCCCCCAGCCGCACCGGCCTGCTGCTCACGGGCGGCGGTGCGCGGGCCGCCTACCAGGTGGGCGTGCTCGAAGCCATTGCCGACCTGCGACTGGCCTGCGGTGCCGGTAAGGAGCCCAATCCCTTTCCCATCATCACCGGCACCTCGGCCGGCGCCATCAACGCGGCAGCACTCGCCTGCGGCGCCGACCAGTTCGACCGAACGGTGCGCCGCATTGCACGTGTGTGGCGAAACTTCCAGGCGCAGCAGGTGTACCGGTCCGATTCGTTCAGCGTCGCGCAAAGCGGCGCACGCTGGCTCACGCTGCTCTCGCTGGGCTGGGTACTGGCACGCTGGCGCAGGATGCGTCCACGCTCGCTGCTGGACAATGCACCGCTGGCCAAGCTGCTGGTCAAGATGGTGCCTCTGGTGCGCCTGCCGCAGGTGATTCGCAAGGGGCAGCTGTATGCGCTCGCAGTAACAGCATCGAGCTACACCTCAGGCGACCACGTCACTTTCTTCGAAGCAGGCGAGCGGCAAAACCCCTGGGTGCGCTCGCAACGCCGTGCGGTGCGCGACCGCATCACACACGAGCATCTGCTGGCCTCGGCAGCAATCCCCTTCATCTTCCCGGCTACCGCCATCGAAGTTGCGGAACGCACCGAGTATTTTGGCGACGGCTCCATGCGCCAGTCGGCGCCCATTGCTGCCGCCATTCACCTGGGGGCCGAACGTGTCCTGGTGATCGGCGCAGGGCGCATGCACGAGCCCAAGGAAGACGTGCCCCGCGGCACCATGCCGGTGTACCCCTCTCTTGCACAGATCGCCGGCCACGCGCTTTCGAATATTTTTCTCGACTCGCTGGCCGTGGACATTGAACGCATGGAGCGTGTCAACAAAACGATTGCACTGATTCCGCAGGCGTCCCGCAGCGGTAGCCTGCTGCGCCCCATCGAACTTTTGGTCATCGCACCCTCCCAGCGCCTCGACGCCATGGCCGCCCGCCACGTGGGCGACTTGCCGCCAGCTGTGCGCACCATGCTTGGCGCGTTGGGCGTGACCACCAACATGCAGGACGTGCGCGGCGCAGCGTTGGCAAGCTATCTGCTGTTCGAGGCCGCCTACACCCGCGACTTGATGGCGCTTGGCCGTGCCGACACGCTGGCCAAACGCGATGAGGTGTGCCGCTTTTTGGGCTGGAAGGACACGGGC
>JBQMQB010000048.1:0-10740 GCA_052172715.1 Giesbergeria sp.
GGGTTGCTCTCGGGCTTTGGCGTGTGGATTTACACGCTGATGCTGCCGTCGATTGCCAAGTCAGGCTGGCTCGATGCGACGTTTCTGCAGGCCGGACCTTGGGGCATTTCCTGGCTGCAACCGCAAGCGCTGCTCGGCCTCGGTGGGCTCGACAGCCTGACGCACTCGCTGTTCTGGAGCCTGCTGGCCAACTGCACCGCCTACGTAGTCGGTTCGCTGTGGCGTGC
Organism: Giesbergeria sp.; assembly: GCA_052172715.1. Taxonomy (GTDB): domain Bacteria; phylum Pseudomonadota; class Gammaproteobacteria; order Burkholderiales; family Burkholderiaceae_C; genus Simplicispira. The sequence continues at coordinate 228 of JBQMQB010000048.1, forward strand.
ACCGTCTGGCCGTGAAGCCAGTCAGGCGCTGTTGTTTGTCGATGTGTTCAAGCGCGGTGCCGCGCAGACGCCAGTGTTCTGGCGCGGCCGTGCCGACGCAACCGAGCTGCGGCGCTTGTGCGAGCGCTTTCTTGGGGCAGAGAAATCCGATGCGCTGTGGGAATCCTACGCCGCGCAGGTAGGCCTGCCGCCGGGGCAGGTGCTGGTCCCCGACGCGCGCCTGGTGCAGTTTGTCGAGGGGCAGCTCGCGGGTGCTGTGGGCAGCGCCTCGGCGCGCGTGCTGGTGGCTTCGGTGTCGGACGAAGAAGCGCTTTCGCAAGGGGACGTGCTGGCGATGCTGGAAGAGGCCTCGCAGCTGCGCAGCTACTCGCGTGCGCTGGAAACCAAATCGCGCTCGCTGGAGCAGGCCACCAGTGAGCTGCGCAGCGCCAACGAGCAACTCAAGAGCCTGGACCGGCTGAAGGACGATTTCATGTCCTCGGTGACGCACGAGTTGCGCACGCCGCTGACCTCTATCCGCGCGCTCGCCGAAATTTTGCAGGACGACACCGACCTGTCGGCGGCGCAGCGCCAGCAATTTGTCGACATCATCGTCGCCGAGACAGAACGCCTGACGCGGCTGGTGAACCAGGTGCTCGACATGGCGAAGATCGAGTCTGGCCATGTGGACTGGAGCATGGCGCCAATAGACGTGCAGGCCTTGCTGCAAAGCGCTGTCGCCACCACGCTTCCACTGCTCAAAGACCGGGGTGCCGAGTTGCAGCTTGAGGTGCAGGACGGATTGCCCAAGCTGCACGCCGACCCCGACCGCATTCTGCAAGTGCTGCTGAATCTGCTGTCCAACGCAGCCAAGTTTGTGCCCCGCTCGGGCGGCCAGGTGCGCCTGCGTGCGCAAGGCGATTCCAAGGGTTTGACGGTGTGCGTGCAGGACAATGGCCCAGGCGTGCCGCCTGGCCACGAGACGCTGATTTTTGAGCGATTCCACCAGGCCGGTTTGCCCATGCCGGGCAGGCAGGGCACGGGTTTGGGGTTGCCCATCAGCCGCCACATCGTCGGTTATTTCGGCGGGCGCATCTGGCTCGAATCCACAGCAGTACCGGGCGCCTGCTTTTGTATCTGGCTTCCCTGGCAGCCCCAGAATTCCGAGGAGACATCCGCATGAGCAAAAAAATACTGATTGCCGACGACGAGCCCAATATCGTGGTGTCGCTCGAATACCTGTTGCAGCGCGAAGGCTACGAGGTGCACATTGCGCGCGACGGACAAGCGGCGCTCGACGCCATTGAGCGCGAGCTGCCCGACCTGGTGCTGCTCGATGTGATGATGCCCATCAAGTCAGGCTTTGAAGTCTGCGCCTGTGTGCGTGGCAACCCCGCCATCGCCCACACGCGCATCCTCATGCTCTCGGCCAAGGGGCGCGACACCGATCTGGCCAAGGGCATGGCGCTGGGGGCCGATGGCTACATGACCAAGCCCTTTGCCACGCGCGAACTGGTGGCGCGCGTAGCGGAAATGCTGGCGCAGGACCGCACATGAAACGCACCGACCCGCGCCTCATCGCCGCGATTGCGCTCACCGGCCTGGTGATGGCGCTGTGGCTGGTGCTGATGTCGGCCATTGTCTGGTCCACGCTCAGCGCGCCCGAGCGGGAAGCCGTTGGAGAGGTTCTGGCGGGTCGCACCGCGCTGGTGTTTGTCGGCTGGCTGCTGGGCCTGATTTTGGTGGCAGTGGTGCTGCGCGCCCTTCACCAGCGCTACGTGGGAGCGCCCCACCGCCTGCTCGAAGAGGCGCGCGTGGTGCTGGCGGCCGACAAGCCCCAACTGCTCAAGCCGCGTGGCACGCGCGAGATGCAGGCATTGGCCGCAGCGGTGAACGAACTGGCGGCGCAGCGCGACAGCCTGCGCGCCGACATGGCGGTGCAGGTGGCGCAGGCCAGCGAGCGCGTGCAACAGGAAAAAGACCGCCTCGGCGCCCTCATGGCCGAGCTGCAGCAAAGCGTGGTGGTATGCAACCAGGCCGGGCGCATCCTGCTTTACAACCAGCGTGCGCGCAAAGCTTTTCGCGCGCTCTCGCAAGGACCGCAATTGGCCGATGGCGCTGAGCTGATTGGCATTGGCCGCTCCATCTACGCGGCGCTTGAGCGCCAGGTGCTGGCCCATGCCTTCGAACGTATTCACCAAGCGGTGGCGCGCGGTGATGCCCGGCCCACGGCGCAGTTTGTCACTACCGTGGCCGATGGCCAGTTGCTGCGCGTGCAGGTGGCGCCGGTGTGCGCCGCGCAGGAGGGCGAGCCCGGTGCCGTGGCAGCCGTGACCGGCTTTGTGCTGATGCTCGACAACATCACCGCCAGCGTTGAAGAGGAAGCCGAGCGCGACCAGCTGCTGCACGGGCTGACCGAAGGCAGCCGTGCCTCGCTGGCCAACATTCAAGCGGCGGTGGACATGCTGGGGTACTCCGATATTGAGCCCCCCATGCGCGAGCGATTTTTGGGGGTGGTGCGTGAGGAAGTGGCGTCTATGGGCAAGCGTGTGTCCGACTTGGCGCAGCGCAGCGCGCAGCGCCTGAAGACGCGCTGGCCGCTGGAAGACATGCTGGGGACCGACCTGATCGCCGCCGCTCAGCGCCAGATGGGCGCGCGCTGTGGCTGCCCGGTCACGCAGGATGGCGTCGACCAGGAGCTGTGGCTTAAAGTGGACAGCTACACCTTGCTGCAGGCGCTGACCTATCTGGGAACCCGCTTGGTGGATGAATTTGAAGTGCGCTTTTTGCAACTGCGTTTGGCGCGTTCTGGTGCGCACGCGCAGCTCGATCTGGTGTGGGCCGGCCAGGCCATGAGCAACGAAACGGTGATGAGCTGGGAAATGGACGCCATGCGTTTTGGCGCCGAGCGCACGCCACTCACGGTGCGCGATGTGGTCGAACGCCACAGCGGAGAAATGTGGTTCGAGCGCGAACGCGTGCGCCACCAGGCGCTGTTTCGCTTTCTTCTGCCGTTGGCAAGCAGCCAGGGCGTGGTCGACGCCGCTCCTGCTGCCGGCACTGCGAGTCGCCCCGAGTTCTACGACTTCGACCTGTTCCAGAGCATGGAGGAGGGCAGCGCGCTGGAAGACAGGCCGCTGGCCGAACTCGCCTACACCGTGTTCGATACCGAGACCACGGGCCTCAACCCCTCCGGGGGAGACGAGGTCATTCAGATTGGTGCGGCGCGCATTGTCAATGGCAAGCTGCTGCGCCAGGAGAGCTTTGACCAACTGGTGGACCCCGGCCGCACCATTCCGGCGGCATCGATTCCGATCCACGGCATTACGCAGGACATGGTCGAGGGCCAGCCGCGCATTGCACAGGTGCTGCCGGTGTTCTACGCTTTTGCCCAAGATTCGGTACTGGTAGCGCACAACGCCGCCTTCGACATGAAGTTTCTGCAATTGCAGGAAGAGGCGACGGGTATTGTGTTTCGCCAGCCGGTGCTGGACACGCTGCTGCTCTCGGCGGTGGTGCACCCCAACCAGGAATCGCACCGCTTAGAGGCCATTGCCGAGCGCTTCAACGTCACCGTGCTGGGTCGCCATACCGCGCTGGGCGATGCGCTGGTGACGGCGGAGATTTGGCTGCGGTTGATTCCGCTGCTGGCCGAGCAAGGTATCTACACCCTGCGCCAAGCGCGCGAGGCAGCGCAGAAGACCTACTACGCACGAATAAAATACTGAGAGTGCTATTAAATAAATAGCTGCTCGCGCTAGTGTTCAAAGGGCTAGAGGCAAAAAATCCTCAAAATCTCCCCGACTGGTAGCGCTGCCCGAGAACGCCCTGCACGGTCTGTACCACCTGGAAGGCCTCTTTCAGGTGGCTGCGCTCGAAGTTCGAGAGTTCTTCCAGAGCCAGAAAATTGTTTGGCTTTTTGCCCTGGGCAAGTTGGCGCGCCTGGTGCGCGATGCGCAGCTTGGAAATGAACTCCAGCGCCTCGCGCAAATCGCGCGCGCTTTGCGGGCTGACTTCGCCGGATGAGGCGGCCACTTCCAGGCGGTCGTGCGTGTTCACTTCTGGCATGCCGCCCGCCAGGGCATAGAGCCGCGCCAGATCGACGATGGGCACGATGCCCGTGTGTTTCAAGTCGATGGTGCCTGGGTGCTCTCCGCCGCGAATGCGAGAGATCGTGCCAAACAGACCCAGCGGGGGCCGGTGCTTCAGTGCGTTGCCCACCATGTGCGCAAGGAACAGGCTGTTGCCGCGCGTGTTCTCCAGCAGGTCACGCCGCAGGGTGTCCAGCAATTCGGTGCGACCATGGATGGCGCGCAGGTCAAAGAATACGCAGGTCAGCATCAGTGCCATGGGCTCGGGGGTATCCACCCACTGGCGGAAGTACTGCGCCCAGCGCGCGCGCGGCTGGCGCCATTTGTCGGTCATGGCCATCATCTCGCCGGGGCAGTGGATGTAGCCGCATTCGGCCAGGCCATCGCAGACGAAGTGAGAGAACTCGCGGAACCAGGCCCCGTGCCGCGCTTCGTCGTAGTCGTCGCTGAGGACCAGGCAGTTGTCCTGGTCGGAAAGCGCGGTCTGTTCGCTGCGCGCTTGCGAGCCCGCCGCCACCCACACATACTCCACCGGCGCTGGGCCCATGCGTTCTTTGGCCAGCTGAATCAGGCGCACGGTGATGGCGTCGGTGATGGCCGTGACGATATGGCCGGTGCTGTAGGCGCTGGCGTCGGCCTCTGCAAGGTGGCGCTGCAAGGCTTTGAGCCGTGTGGCCGCCTTGGCCAGGCCAGCCACCGAGGTCTGCTTGTAGATCTCGCCAGCCAGCACTACGGCGGAGGTGGATTGCTGCTCTGCCAAATCGGTGGCGGTGACCATGCCGACGATGCGCGTGCCTTCCACCACGGGCAGGTGGTGGATGTTGGCGCGCGCCATCACCAGCAGCGCATCGAACGCTGGGCTTTGCGACTGCAGGGTATGGGGGGCGAGTGTGGCGATGTCGCGCACGGGCCGCCCGGTGTCCATGCCAACGGCCAGCACGCGGTTGCGCAGGTCGCGGTCGGTCACCAGACCTACCAGCGCGGTGCGGCCGCCGTCGCCACCCTCGACCAGCAACACGGAGGACACGCGCTGTTCGCGCATGTGCTCGGCCACGGTGCGGATTGGCGTGTCCATGGACAGGCACACCGGCGCGCGGTGCAGCAGGGCGCTGACCGGCATGGCCAGGCGGTTGAGCCGTGCGCCATCCTCGCCTGGCGCGCCGTTCTGTTGCTCCGCGATGTCGACTGCCGCGGGGAGCGAAGGAAAGTGGTACTCCAGTGCATCGTGCGCCTGGCACAGCCGCAGCAGTGCGTGAGGCGCCAGCCAGGCGACCGCGCCATCGGTTGCGGCGGTGGCTTGCCAAGTCGTCAGGTGGCGCGCTGGAGTCGCGCCAAAGCCGAACATTTCACCGCGTCCTACGCGCACCGCGTGGTCCAGGTCGGGGTCGTGCAGGTCCACCGCGCCAGCCAGGACCATGCCCAGCCGGGTGTGCAATCTGCCCTGGGGCAGCAGCATGGCGCCCTCGGTGGTTGTGTGCTGCTCCCACTGCGCGGCGAGCAAACTTTGCGCCGAAGGGTCGAGCATGCCCCACACGCGGTGCTCGGCCAGCAGTGTGGCCAGATGGTCGGGAGAAGGCATGGGCACAACCCGGTTGGCGAAAAGGCCATTGTTGCAGGTCCTACTATTGCGACAAGGATGAAAGCCTCAGCCAAAACTGTAGTGTGGTTGCAGCCCGACGCTCCGCCCAAACCGGCGCTCGGTGCGCCGTGCAATGGCTGCGGCTTGTGCTGTTTGAGCGCGCCCTGTCCGCTCGGCATCTTGGTCTCGCGTCGGCGCACCGGGGCATGCGCCGCGCTGCGCTGGGATGGCGCCCAGCGGCGCTATGTTTGTGGACTCATTGCGGCTCCTGCCGAAGTCACGGGCTGGAAGGCTCCTCGGTTGTTGCGCGCCGTGCGGCGCATTGCGCAGCGACAGATTGCAGCGGGAACTGGCTGTGATGCCGACATCGAGGGCTTCGCCACGGCTGAAGACGTTAGGTAGACGGTTGCTGCAAGCGTTTGCCAGACGAGCGGTCGTGCAATTTGCTGTCGGCCCCGGCCTGATAGGCACGTTGTGTGTATGGGGAATGGTGCGATGCAAAAGGGCATGTCAAATGACTCTTAAAATCCCCGCTGTGTCTGCCTAGGCGAATAGCTATTTCGCTGCATTGCGGAAAATCAAATAACCGGCCGGTCGTGCACCGAACTGGCCCTATTCCACAAGGAAATCGCTATGGACAGCGCGCTCGTGAGCCTGTTAGGCGCCTTTTTGCTTTCGCTGATAGGGCTTTTTGTCTTTATCTGGTCGATGCGCAAAGGGCTGCTCATGGAGAACCCGCGCGCGGCGTCGGTCATTTTTGCGCCGGGTGAAATCGGGAAAGCGGACGATCCAGCCCTGGCCAGTGACGCGCAGCAACCGCTGCGCGATGCAGTCGCCGAGGCTGGGGAGGTGGGCCATCCGGCCGACCCGGACGAGTTGCAGCACAGGCTTGAAGCCGATCGCTCCACGGCATTTCCGGTCTTCATGTTCATTTCCTTTGCCTGCATGTGGCTGGTACTGGGTTCGCTGGCAGGGTTGACCTCGTCGCTGAAGCTGCACATGCCCGACCTGCTGGTGAGTGAAGCGTGGATGACCTTCGGGCGCATCCGCACGGTGCACCTCACCGCCGTGCTGTACGGCTGGATCTCTAACGCTGCGCTGGGCGTCATCATCTGGCTGCTGCCACGCCTCTTGCGCACGCCGCTGGTGGGCGCGGCCTGGGTGATGCTGGGTGGGGCGCTCATCAACACGGGCATTGCCAGCGCCATCGGCGCCATCGGTTCGGGTTGGACGGACGGCATGGAGTACTTGGAGATCCCCTGGCAGATCGGCCTGTTCATCGTGGCCGGTTTCATTTGCATCATCGGCCCGGTTCTCTACACGCTGGTCAACCGCAAAGTCGAGTCGCTGTATGTGACCGTCTGGTACCACGTTGCGGCGCTGCTGTGGATTTCGCTGCTGTTCATCGTCGCCAAGGTGCCCGGTGTGCACACCGGCGTGCAGCAGGCCACCACCAACTGGTGGTACGGGCACAACGTGCTCGGCCTGTGGTTTACACCGGTGAGCGTGGGAGCGATTTACTACTTCCTGCCCAAAATCATCGGGCGGCCGGTGCGCTCATACAACCTGTCCATCCTTGGGTTCTGGACGCTGGCGTTCTTTTATGGCCAGGTCGGCGGCCACCACCTCATTGGTGGGCCGGTGCCCGGCTGGTTGACCACGCTGTCCATCGTGCAGAGCATGATGATGATCATCCCGGTGCTCGCCTTCACCATCAACATGGCCGGCACGATGTGGGGCCGCATGCACCTGGCACGCTATTCGCCCACGCTGCGCTTCATGATGTTTGGCGGCTTCATGTACATGCTGTCGTCGCTGCAGGGCTCGTTCGAGGCGCTTCGCTCCATCAACCAGGTGGCGCACTTCACGCACTTCACTGTGGCGCACGCCCACCTGGGTGCCTATGCCTTTGTCACCATGGTGCTGTTCGGCGCCATCTATTTCATGATGCCGCGCGTGCTGAACTGGGAGTGGCCGTACCCGCGCCTTATCACTTTGCAGTTCTGGTTGGCGGTCATTGGTATTGGTATCTACTTCATCGGCCTGTCCATCGGCGGCTGGCTGCAGGGGCTGTACATGCTGGACGCATCGAAACCCTTTATGGATTCGGTGGCGGTGACCATTCCTTATCTGGAATGGCGCAGTGTGGGTGGCTCGTTGATGGTGCTCAGTCACATCATCTTCGTCGGTCACTTCCTGGCGATGGCCCTGCGCTTTGGCCCGCACCGCACCGGCGCCGCATTGTTCTGGCCACGCAAGGCCCAGGAGGTTCTCCATGGAGAGTGAAGTCAAGCTGGCAGCGGGCGCCATGGTGGCGCTGGCGGTGGCCACGGCGGCTCTGGTGGTGTTGCCCTATGTGCAGGTGCGCGACATCCATGCCCCGGAAGGTCTCAAACCGTACACCAGCTCCGAGCTGCGCGGGCGCGAGGTCTATATCGCCAACGGCTGCGTGTACTGCCACACCCAGCAGCCACGCGACCGCAATCTGGGGCCGGATGCTGAACGCGGCTGGGGCCGCGCCTCGGTGCCGGGCGACTACGTGTACGACAAACCGCACTTGCTTGGCAGCATGCGCACCGGGCCTGATCTGTTCAACATCGGCGCGCGGCAACCCAGCCAGGACTGGCATCTGGGCCATATCTACCAGCCGCGTGCCTATGTGCCGGGCTCGATCATGCCGTCCTATCCCTATCTGTTCGACGTCAAACGCGAGGCAGAGGAGGGCGATGTGGTCCTGAAACTGCCGCCTGGCACTGCGCCCGAAGGTCGGGTGGTGGTCGCACGCCCTGAGGCGCTTGACCTGGTGCGCTACTTGCGTGGCCTGAACCACACCTATCCCGTGCTGCCGCCAGAGCCGCATGGCGCTGCTGCGCCCGCGCCCAAAGATGCGACCAGTGCTGCGGCATCCTGAATCTGGAGCACGCCATGGAACCGAATCCGAGAGAAAACGAAACGCATCTGGCACAAGAGCGTGAAAACTCTGAGCCCGAGGAGCGCATGCGCCCCATGCCGCTGGTGGCTGGTGTCGTCGTGCTGGTCATGGTGCTGTTTGGCGTCGTCTACCTGCTGATGTCCGACCCGGTTGGCGACGCACGGCTGGGTGACCGCCGCACCGTGGCCGACCTCTCTGGCCCGGTCCCTGCAGCGCCCGGCGCTGCCGTCGACGGCAAGGCGCTGTTTGCGGCGCACTGCGCAGCCTGCCACCAAGCCACGGGCAAGGGTTTGCCGGGCGTGTTCCCGCCGCTCGATGGCTCGGAATGGGTGCATGGTGAACCGCGCGTGCTGGCCAATATCCTGCTGCACGGCATTGAGGGCGAAATCGAGGTGGAAGGGGCCACCTACAAAGGATCCATGCCGTCCTTCCAGCAACTGGCCGACTCTGAATTGGCAGGCCTGGCCAGCTATATTCGCAGCAGCTGGTCCAACAAGGGCGAGGCAGTGAAGCCCGACCTGTTCGAACACGAACGCAAGGCCAGTCAGCGTACGAAACCATTTGAGGGCGGCGCGGCGCTCAAGGCGCTGGCAGCCGGCTCCTGATGCTGCGCACGGCGCTCGCCGCCGCGCTGCTGGTCTGCGCCGGCTACGTGGGCGCCAGCTGGCTGACGCACGATTTTCAAGTCTGGACGGCCGAGGGTGCGCGCCGCCTTGAGGTGGCGCTGCAACCCGTTCCTGTGCCCGAAGTGCACATCGAAGGCCCAGGCCTACCCGCACAGCCGTTGGCCCGCTGGCTCGCCGCATCGGGCCGCGTCACCGTGGTGGATTTCATCTATACGCGCTGCGAAACGCTGTGCCTGAGTCTGGGCGGCGTATTCCAGCAGATGCAGCGCAGCCTGCAGCAAGACGGAACCCCTGCGGGAGAGGGTGTGCGCCTGCTGTCCATCAGCTTCGATGGCGAGCACGACACGCCGGACCGGCTGGCGGCGTATGCGCGCGGACTGGGGGCTGACCCCGCGCTGTGGCAGTTTGTGCGGGTGCCCGAGGCGCACGAATCGGCTGCCTTGCTGCGCAGGCTGCAGGTGGTGGTGGTGCCCGACGGCCGCGGCGACTATGAGCACAACGCGGCGCTGCTGGTACTGGATGCTGCAGGGCGCCTGGTGCGCGTGTTCGATGTCAGCGAGCAGGAGCTTGCGCTGAACTACGCGCGCCATCTGGCTGCCAAGGGGGGCGCATGAACGTCGATTGCGCCCAACCGCGTATGCGCCGTTGGCAAATGGGGGCAGGGTTGCTGCTGGCGGCTGTGCTAGCGCTGTCCGTGGTGCGTACGTTCTTGGAAGTGAGCATGCTGCGCCACATGCTGGTGCAGGGGCCGTTGTTGTTGCTTGCTGGCGCGCTGCTGGCGGGTGCTGCCGGGCCGCGCACGCGCGCGGCAGTTGCTCGCTGGAACGCCCATGGCATCAGCGGCTTGCTGGCGGCGGGTTGCGTCCTGAGTTTGCTGATGGTGCCGCGCGCACTGGATCTGGCGCTGGTGGCGTTGCCCATTGAAGCGACGAAATTCACGCTGTTGCTGCTTGCGGGTGCCGCACTGCGTCTGTCTTGGCCGCCTGCCGGCCTGCTGGTGCAAGGGTTCTTTCTCGGCAACGTATTGCCCATGACCGCTGTGGCTGGACAGCTCTACGCCGATTCGCCGATTCGTGTCTGCAACGCCTACCTGCTGGACGACCAGGCGCGGCTGGGTGAGTGGCTGATCGCCCTCGCTTGCCTGTTTGCAGTCGTCTGGCTCGCCCAGGTGGCGCGCACCATGGTGCTGCGCGAAGAACGCATGCAGAGCTTGGATGCAGCGCCTCAGGTGCTATCGAACCGGTAGCTGTATTTTTTACCCAATAAGTGGTAACGGTAAGCATTACCTGATTCGCTGTCTGCCTTA
>JBQMQB010000049.1:0-10705 GCA_052172715.1 Giesbergeria sp.
GCCACGCGCAGCAGCATTCAGGTCACCCGCCAGGGCGTGCCAGTCGGCCAGCCCCAACGCCGACTGGCGTCCAGCGGCCAGAAGGTCGCGCGAAAAATCGATCAGTTGCGCGCTGCCCAGTTGCGAGCCGAGAAACTGCACGCCGATATCGTTGAGCTGGTGCGCTTCATCGACCACCACCACGCGCACCGAAGGCAGCAGTTCGGCCACGCCGGATTCGCGCACCGCCATGTCGGCAAACAGGAGGTGGTGGTTGACAACCACTACATCGGCCTCCATGGCGCTCTTGCGCGCGAGGTTGACATGGCAGTTGCGCGCATGGGCACAGGCGGCGCCCAGACAGTTCTCGCGTGTGGAGGTGACCAGGGACGTAATGGGGCTGCGCTCATCCAATTGAGGGAGTTCAGCCAGATCACCGCTGCGCGTAGCCTGGGCCCACAGCTCGATTTCACCCAAGCTGATCGCCAGCGCCTCGTCCACGTCTAGTTGGCGCGCGGCGGCCAAGCGGTGCAGGCACAGGTAGCTCGCGCGTCCCTTGAGCAGCGCCGTACGTTTGGGCAGCGCCAGGGCCTGCAGCACCTGCGGCAGGTCGCGACCGTAAAGTTGATCTTGCAGAGCCTTGGTGGCCGTTGAAAGCAGCACCCGCTCGCCACTTAGCAGGGCTGACACCAAGTACGCAAAGGTTTTGCCCACGCCGGTGCCCGCTTCCACCACCAACGCACCGCCTTGTGCAATGGTGCTGCCCACCGCCAGGGCCATGTCGGTCTGACCTGCACGCGCCACAAATCCGTTGTGCGCAAGGGCCAGTGCACCACCGGCAGCAAAAACGCCTTCCAGCTCCTGCAGCCAGTCGGCCACGCGCTCACCCACCACAGGCGTCGCCAAAGTTGGCCCATTGGACGAAGAAAGAGGCGCTTTGGATGGCACTGTTGCGCCGCAGAGATGGCAAAAATCAGACAACGCACCTGATAATACAAGTGCAACCGCTCACCAATGACACAAAGAGTCCACACTGGGTAACAATTCCAATCATGGCCAAAGCGTTTCGCCTCATAGCTTCGACGGGCATCCACAAGGGTGACCGTGAATACCAGCAAGACCAAGTTCTGCTGCTGGCACACCCCCGGTACAAGGGCTGTGTGCTGGGCGTGCTTGCCGATGGCATGGGCGGGCGCAGCGGTGGCCGCAAAGCCTCTGACCAAGTGATGATGACCGCGCGGCAGCTGTTCGAGCGCTACTCGCCCGAATCAGACGACTCCAACCACATGCTGACCAACATCGTGCATGAGGCGCACCTCGTCATCCGGCTGACGGCCATCACCGCCGAGCAAGAGCCGCACAGCACGATCGTCGTCTTTCTGATCAACCCGCGGGGCGACTGCCACTGGGTGCACGCCGGAGATTCGCGCATTTACCATTTCCGCGGAAGCATGGTCGTCAAGCGCACCAGCGACCATTCCTACGTGCAGGCGCTGGTGGACCGGGGCGAGATCACCGAGGCCGAAGCCAACGTGCACCCCCACTCGAACATTCTGGTCGGCTGCCTGGGCACCGAAACAGACCCGCCTGTGGCCACGCATTTCATCCCGCAGTTGCAGCCGGGCGATGTGTTGCTCGCCTGCAGCGACGGGGTCTGGCACTATTTTTCCCCCTCTGAGCTGGCCTCAATAGTGGAATCGCTCCCCCCACGCGAAGCGACCGAATTTTTGATCGACAAAGCTCGCATGCGGGCACGCGGCGGTGGCGACAATCTCTCGCTCATCATCGTCAAGGTCGAAGCCCTGGCCGATGAGCCACGGGCTCCGCTCAAGGCGTTTGCAATCAACACCTGAGCGCGCCATCCGGCCAGACCGGCTCAGGTGCTTGTCTGCACGGGTGCAGACGCCAAAAACCTCAATATGAATCGGGCAACGGCGCAGGGTGCGCATGGCCCTGGGCATCGCGCTGGGCCATGCGGCGTTTCTGCGCCTGCGCGCGCTCTGCAGCAGCGCGCTGTTTGTCCATCTGGCGTTGGCGTGCCTGCGCAGCGTCTTTGGCGCGCTGCTCTGCTGCTTTGGCCTGGACGCCTTGGTCCACTGCACGGCGCGGTGCACGCGCTGCGGGCTGACTTGGGCGGCGCGTACGGAACGCGCGGGGTTCGGCGTGCGTCTCGCGCTCTGCAATGAAGCTTGCGGCAGATTCTTGCTTGCCCTGCAATTCCTGGAGGCGCTGGTCGCTGCGCCCACGCCGAATAAGGTCTTTGGCAGCGCTCTCACGCTGCAGCACCTCAGCGCGCTCAATACGCGCCTGCTTGCGCGCACGGCGCAGACAATCATTGACAGCAAACTGCTGGTAGCAGGCGGCTTCCTCACGGGCAAGGCGCTTGCCAATGGCGGCGCGCTCGTGCACAAGCGCGGTGTCGTCGGCACCCTGTGCCCACACAGGGCATGCCACCACAGCCAGCGCGGCAAACAGGGCGCGCAGCGGCAAGCTGCGCAAAATCATGTAAGTCCCGTATCCACCTCGCGCCGCTCCAGCGCCAGGAATTCCTTGGACTGCATCTCGTTGAGGCGCGAAACAGTGCGCGGGAATTCGTGCACCAACGGCCCCTCGGTGTACAGCTCTTCAGGCGACACGGCGGCCGACATGATGAGCTTGATGCGTCGGTCGTACAGCACGTCGATAAGCCAGGTAAAGCGCCGCGCCGGCGAGGCCATGCTGACAGGCATGTGCGGCACATCCGACAGCAATACGGTGTGGAACTGCGTGGCAATTTCCAGGTAATCGTTCTGTGAACGCGGCCCGCCGCACAGCGTCCTGAAATCGAACCAGACCACGCCACCGGCTTTGCGCCGGGCTTCGATTTCACGGGCCTCAATACGCAGTACCGGGTTTTCGTCGCGCACCTCGGCAAGCTGGTCGAACGCGGCCGTCATGGCAGCATCTGCCTCGGGGCCGAGCGGCGTGTGGTAGAGCTGGACCTGCTCCAGCATGCGGCTGCGGTAATCGGTACCGTTGTCGACGTTGATCACTTCCAGCCGCTCATTCAGCAAGGCAATCGCGGGCAGGATTCGATCGCGGTGCAGGCCGTTGGGGTACAGCCCATCGGGCGTGAAGTTGGAGGTGGTGACAAAGCCCACACCATTGGCAAAAAGCGCCATCAGCAGACGGTACAGAATCATCGCGTCGGTAATGTCGGCGACGTGGAACTCGTCAAAACAAATGAGCTTGTAGCGTTTGGCCATGCGCGCACCCAACACATCGAGCGGGTCCGCTGTACCCTGCAGGCCGGCGAGTTCACGGTGCACTTCGCGCATGAACTCGTGAAAGTGCAGGCGCACCTTGCGCTTGAGCGGCACGGCGTTGAAAAAGCAGTCCATCAGAAAGCTCTTTCCGCGCCCCACTCCGCCGTACATATAGACGCCACGCGGAATATCCGGGTGGTTGACGAGTTTTTTCAGGGCGCTAGAACGCTTGGCCTTGTAGCGGGCCCAGTCGTCCGCGCAGCGCTGCAAAGCAACCACGGCGCGCTCCTGCGCCGGGTCGCTCTGGTAGCCCTTGGCGGCCAGCTCGGCCCGGTAGGCGGTAACTACAGAATCAGACAGACGAAACCTACGCTATTACTTTTATAGCTGCCAGCGCTTATTAGTTAAGCGCTAGCAGCCATTTTTAACAAAACTTTAAGCCTTAGAAGTTCAGCGTGCGCTTGTCCACTGCCAGCGCCGCTTCCTTCATGGATTCGGAAAGCGATGGGTGGGCGTGGCAAATGCGCGCGATGTCTTCGCTGCTGGCCTTGAATTCCATGGCCACCACGGCCTCGGCAATCAGTTCGCTGGCCATGGGGCCAACAATGTGCACGCCCAGAATCTCGTCGGTCGCCGCGTCAGCCAGAAACTTCACCATACCCGTGGTGTCGCCCAGCGCCCGCGCGCGCCCGTTGGCGAGGAACGGGAAGGTGCCGGCCTTGTACTGAACGCCGTCCGCCTTGAGCTGCTGCTCGGTGCGGCCGACCCAGGCAATCTCGGGGCTGGTGTAGATGACCCAAGGGATGGTGTTGAAGTTGACGTGCCCGTGCTGGCCCGCCATGCGCTCAGCCACGGCCACACCCTCTTCCTCAGCCTTGTGCGCCAGCATGGGGCCGCGCACTACGTCACCTACGGCCCAGACGCCAGGCAGATTGGACTTGCAATCGGCATCAACCACGATGGCACCGCGTTCGTCAAGCTTCAGGCCCACGGCTTGGGCATTCAGGCCAATGGTGTTGGGCACGCGGCCAATCGACACGATGAGCTTGTCCACGTCGAGTGACTGGGCTTCGCCCTTGGCGTTGGTGTAGGCAATGCTGACGCCCTTCTTGCCCGACTTGACTGCACCAATTTTCACGCCCAGCTCGACCTTGAGGCCTTGCTTGTCGAACGCCTTCTTGGCTTCCTTGGCGATCTGCTCGTCCACCGCGCCCAGGAAGGTCGGCAGACCTTCAAGGATGGTTACATCGGCGCCCAGACGGCGCCAGACGGAACCCATTTCCAGGCCAATCACGCCCGAACCGATCACGCCCAGCTTCTTTGGCACGGCGCCGATGCGCAGCGCACCGTCGTTTGAGAGGATGTTCTCTTCGTCAAACTCCGCGCCCGGCAACGCACGCGCGTTCGAACCGGTGGCGACGATGACCTGCTTAGCCGTAAGCGTCTCGTTCACAGCGCCCGCCACTGCGATTTCGTAGCCGCCATCGACAACCTTCACAAACGAGCCACGGCCATGGAAAAACGTGACCTTGTTTTTCTTGAACAGGTACAAGATGCCGTCGTTGTTCTGCTTGACCACTGCATCCTTGCGGCCGACCATCTTGGCCACATCCATCTTCACACCCGTCGCGGTGATGCCGTGTTCGGCAAAGTGCTTGTTGGCGTGCTCGAAATGCTCGGACGACTGCAGAAGCGCCTTAGACGGAATGCAACCGATATTGGTGCAGGTACCACCGGGCGCAGGGCCGCCCTTGTCGTTCTTCCACTCGTCGATACAGGCGACGTTGAAACCTAGCTGGGCCGCGCGAATGGCACCGATGTAGCCGCCGGGGCCGCCGCCGATGACGATGACGTCGAATTGTTTGCTCATGGAAAACCTCTATCAATAGGGTGAAAAAACCCACCGGGCGCAGTGCCGCTCGAGCGCTGCGCGGGTGGGTTGGGCCACGCAGTGGCTCAAATATCGAACAGCAGGCGCGAGGGGTCTTCCAGCGCATCCTTCATCGCCACCAGGCCCAACACGGCTTCGCGACCGTCGATGATGCGGTGGTCGTAAGACAGTGCCAGGTAGTTCATCGGGCGGATAACGATCTGGCCGTTCTCCACCACAGCGCGGTCCTTGGTGGCGTGCACGCCCAGAATGGCCGACTGCGGCGGGTTGATGATGGGCGTCGACAGCATGGAGCCGAAGGTACCGCCGTTGCTGATGGAGAAGGTGCCACCGGTCATCTCTTCGATGCCAAGCTTGCCGTCCTTGGCCTTCTGGCCGAACTCGGCAATTTTCTTCTCGATATCGGCAAAACTCATCTGGTCGGCGTTGCGCAGAATCGGCACCACCAAGCCACGGGGCGAACCCACCGCGATACCGATGTCGAAGTAACCGTGGTAGACCACATCGTTGCCATCGATGCTGGCGTTGATAACCGGAAACTTCTTGAGCGCATGCACCGCAGCCTTCACGAAAAAGCTCATGAAGCCAATCTTGACGCCGTGCTCTTTGGTGAATGCGTCCTGAAACTTCTTGCGCATGTCCATCACAGGGGCCATGTTCACTTCGTTGAACGTGGTCAGGATGGCGTTGGTCGATTGCGACTGCAGCAGACGCTCGGCAATGCGCGCGCGCAGGCGGCTCATAGGCACGCGCTGCTCGGGGCGCTCGCCCAGATTAAGCTTGCCGGTAGGCGCGGTCACTTGGGGCAGAGCCTTGGTGGGCACGCCCGTGGGGATGGCGCTGGGCGCAGCCACAGCGGCCTTGGCCGAACCGGAGGCCATGGCGCCCAATACGTCGCCCTTGGTCACACGGCCATCGCGGCCGGTGCCGGCAACGCTGGTCGTCGACATCTGGTTGTCGGCCAGCAGCTTGGCTGCGGCAGGCATGGCCACATCGCCCTTGTTGCCGCCGACGGCCGCGGGGGCCGACGCTGCAGGAGCCGCAGCAACAGCGGGCGCCGCAGCGGGGGCCGATGCACCGGCGACGGCAGCAGTATCAATACGGGCAATGAGCTGCTCGGCCGTCACGGTGGCGCCGTCGCCTTGCACGATTTCGATCAGCACGCCGCCTGCTGGGGCTGGCACTTCAAGCACCACCTTGTCGGTTTCAATTTCAATCAGGGTTTCGTCGATGGCGACGGCCTCCCCAACCTTCTTCTTCCAGTTGAGCATGGTGGCCTCAGCCACGGACTCGGACAGCTGCGGTACTTTGACTTCTACGATAGCCATATCAATCTTTCGGGAATTTTTGGGGTTTGTTCTGGAGTTAGATGGCTGCCTTACTTGGTCAGCACAAACCCCTTGAGCTTGCCGAATGCGCCTTCCACCAGCGACTTTTGCTGCTCTTGGTGCAGGTGCGAGTAGCCCACGGCCGGTGAGGCCGACGCGGCGCGCCCCGAATAACCGAGCTTCTGCCCATCGAGCATGTTTTCGTGGATGTAGTGCTGCACGAAGAACCAGGCACCCTGGTTTTGCGGTTCGTCCTGGCACCACACGATTTCCGTCGCCTTGGGGTAGTGTTTTAGCTCGGCCGCAAAGGCCTTGTGCGGGAACGGGTAGAGCTGCTCGACGCGCACGATGGCCACGTCCAGGCTCTCCAGCTCAGTGCGGTGCTTGACGAGGTCGTAGTACACCTTGCCTGAGCACGCAACGACGCGCTTGACCTTCGCGGCGTTCTTCACGACGTCCTGGTTTTGCTCCGGAATCACCGTCTGAAACGAGCCCTTGGTGAACTCAGCGAGTGGCGAGGTGGCGTCCTTATTCCGCAAGAGCGACTTGGGCGTCATGATGATGAGCGGCTTCCTCAGGTTGCGCACCATCTGGCGGCGCAGCACGTGGAAGATCTGGCTGGCCGTGGTGGGCTGCACGATCTGCATGTTAGCGTCGGCGGCCAGCTGCATGAAGCGCTCCAGGCGCGCCGAGCTGTGCTCCGGCCCCTGGCCTTCGTAGCCGTGGGGCAGCATCAGCGTAATGCCATTGACACGGCCCCACTTCACTTCGCCCGAGGCGATGAACTGGTCGATGACCACCTGCGCCCCGTTGGCGAAGTCACCAAACTGTGCTTCCCAGATCACCAGCGTATTCGGATCGTTCGAGGCGTAGCCGTATTCAAAGGCCAGGACAGCTTCTTCCGATAGGATGGAATCGATAACGGTGAAGGGCGCCTGGTTCTCGGCCACGTTTTGCAGCGGGGTGTAGCTGCCCACGTCCCATTTCTCGCGCTTCTGGTCGTGAATGACGGCGTGGCGGTGCGTGAAGGTGCCGCGGCCACAGTCTTCACCGGACAGGCGCACCGGGTAGCCGCTAGCGACCAGCGAAGCAAACGCCATGTGTTCGCCCATGCCCCAATCTACGGGATGCTCACCCCGGCCCATGGAGGCGCGGTCGTCGTACACCTTTTTTACCAGGTGGTGCGGCGTGACGGATTCAGGGATGGTGGTAATGCGCTCAGCCAAACGCTTCCATTCGGCCAGAGGAATCGAGGTGTCGCCCGCGTCGGTCCACTTCTTGTCGAGGAAGGGGCTCCAATCGACTGCGTACTTGCTCTTGAAGTTGGTCAGCACGCGCTCCATCGTGTGGCGACCGGCGTCCATGGCAGCGCGGTATTCGCGCGACATTTCATCTCCCAACGTGTCACCAAGACCTTGCGCGGCCAGGCGGTCGGCATAGAGCTTGCGCGTGCCGGGGTGCTGGCCGATCTTCTTGTACATAAGCGGCTGCGTCAGGCTGGGGGTGTCCTGCTCGTTGTGGCCGAGCTTACGGAAGCAGATGATGTCCACCACCACATCCTTTTGGAACTCCATGCGGAAATCCAGCGCCAACTGCGTGGCCAGCGCCACCGCTTCCGGGTCGTCGCCGTTCACGTGCAGTACGGGCGACTCGATCATCTTGACGATATCGGTGCAGTACAGCGTGGAGCGTGCGTCGCGCGGGTCAGAGGTGGTAAAACCGATCTGGTTGTTGATGATGATGTGCACCGTGCCGCCGGTGAAGTAACCGCGTGTCTGCGCCAGCGCCAGGGTTTCCTGGTTGACGCCCTGACCAGCAAAGGCTGCGTCGCCGTGCACCAGCACGGGCAGCACCTGCTTGCCATGCGGGTCTGCGCGGCGGTCCATGCGGGCGCGCACCGAGCCTTCCACCACGGGGTTGACGATTTCCAGGTGCGAAGGGTTGAACGCCAAGGTCAGGTGCACCGGGCCGCCACCGGTGGTGACATCGGAACTGAAACCCTGGTGGTACTTCACGTCGCCGGACGGCAGGTCTTCGGGTGCAGTGTGGTCGAACTCGGCAAACAGGTTCTTGGGCAGCTTGCCCAGGGTGTTCACCAGCACGTTCAGGCGCCCGCGGTGCGCCATGCCAATGACGATTTCCTGCACACCCTTGGCACCGGCCGACTGGATGAGTTCGTCCATCGCCACAATGAAGCTCTCGCCACCTTCGAGCGAGAAACGCTTCTGACCCACATACTTGGTATGGAGGAATCGCTCAAGGCCTTCGGCTGCGGTCAGGCGTTCGAGGATGTGCTTTTTCTGCTCCGCATTGAACACCGGCTTGCTGCGGATGCTTTCGAGCTTTTGCTGCCACCAGCGCTTCTGGTTCTGGTCGGTGGCATACATGTATTCGACACCGATACTGCCGCAGTAGGTTTCGCGAAGCGCATTGATAAGCTCGCGCAGCGGCATGGCGTCTTTGCCAAAGAAGGTGTTGCTGGCGTTGAATACCGTTTCTTGGTCGGCGTCCTTGAACTCATAGAACGACGGCTCGAGTTCTGGAATTTCGGGGCGCTCGGTGCGCTTGAGCGGGTCAAGGTCGGCCCAGCGCTGGCCCACGTTGCGGTAAGCAGCAATAAGCTGCTGCACTGCGGTGCGTTTGCGGCCCATGTCGGCGTCCGTACTGGCCACGACAACCCGTGTGCCACCTTGTTTGGCGCGCTCGGCAAAGGCGTTGACCACCGGCAGGTGTGGCACGTCGCGTGCGTCGCTGCCGTCGGCGGCAGGTACATGTTGGAGGGCGTCGAAGTAATCGCGCCAGTTGTCGGGCACGCTGCCTGGATTGGCCAGGTAGTTTTCGTACATCTCCTCGACATACGGTGCATTCCCGCCAAAGAGGTAGGTGTTGCCTTGGTAGGCTTGGTAAACGGACGGGGTCTCGTTCATGTTCCGCTGGCCTTTCGCTTTCTCCAGAAAGCATTGGGTGGTTCAAGAAACCTTCCGCGACACGGCTGAACCGGTTGGCGGATGCGACTGTGGCTGGGAAGGGCCTTCGTTCGGGCGGTATTGTGCCACCGATAAACTTTCGCCGTCCTTGCAGTCGCTCTCGCGTACATTCCTCGAATCGCCCACCAGCGCAACCAAACACGCCCACGCGCCAACTCTTCCGCCATGAGCCCCTTGATGCATTCCAAGCTGCAGGACCGAACTTTTTTACTGCTCCTGATACTCGTCACCATCGCCTTCCTGGCTATTCTTTGGCCGTATTACGAGGCGGTCTTCTGGGGCGTGGCGCTGGCAATTCTGTTTGCGCCTCTGCACCGCAGGCTGCTGGCGCGCATGCCGCGTCGGCGCAACCTGGCCGCCCTGGCCACCCTGCTGCTCATTTTGGTATTGGTCATCCTGCCGGTGAGCCTGCTCAGTGTCTCTCTGGTGCAAGAAGCCACGCACGTGTACGAGCGCATGCGTTCGGGTCAGCTCAATTTCGGCGCCTACTTCCAGCAGGTGATCGCAGCGCTGCCGAGCTGGGCCGTCGGATGGCTGGACCGCATGGACATGACCAGCATCGCCTCGCTGCAGGCCAAACTGTCTTCCGTCTCCGTGCAGGCCAGCCAGTTGATTGCCACGCGCGCGCTCAATATCGGCCAGAACACCCTGCAATTCGTTGTCAGCTTGGGCGTCATGCTGTACCTGCTGTTTTTTCTGCTGCGAGATGGTCGCGCGCTGGTAGCGCGCATTCGCAATGCCGTTCCGCTCGACGATGCACACAAGACGCAGCTCAGCACCAAGTTCACCACGGTGATCCGCGCCACACTCAAAGGCAACCTCATGGTGGCGGCCTCGCAAGGCCTGCTCGGCGGGCTGATCTTCTGGGTGCTTGGGGTGCAGGCGCCTGTGCTTTGGGGGGTGCTCATGGCCTTCCTCTCGCTGCTGCCTGCCGTGGGCGCCGGCCTCATCTGGGGGCCTGTGGCGATCTATTTCTATGCCACTGGCGCAACGTGGCAGGGCGTGGTGCTTACGGCCTTTGGTGTGCTGGTAATCGGCATGGTCGACAACGTGCTGCGCCCGATTCTGGTAGGCCGTGACACCAAGATGCCAGATTACGTGGTACTCATCTCCACCCTAGGCGGCCTGACGCTGCTCGGCCTCAATGGCTTCATCATTGGGCCGGTGATCGCCGCTCTCTTCATGGCGTGCTGGGACCTGTTTGCGCCGGGCGACGCGGTGTAGGCGTGTGGCTACAACCTTGACCGCCATCGCCCGACGCGTGGCGGCAGACGG
>JBQMQB010000050.1:0-6816 GCA_052172715.1 Giesbergeria sp.
GTCTGGTGGCTGCGCGCGCTCGCGGCCGCTGCCAGCGGCGCGCCGGTGCATGGCGTGCTCGTGGCTGGCGACGCGCTGGTCTGCTGGCCGCCCATGGAGCAGACCACCGCGCAGCAGACATTGGCGCTGGTCCTGGGCCTGTGGCAGCAGCAGTGGCATGCCGCCATGCCTCTGCCCTTGCCCTTGACCACAGCGCTGGCCCAGGTAAACGACCGACCGGCGCAGCCTGTGTACGAAGGCTCGGGCTCCCGCCAGGGCGCGCCGGGCGAGGGCGAGGACGCGGAGTGGGAACGCTTCTACCCCGACTTTGAGGCGCTCACCGCCGATGGCCGCTTCGAGGCCCTGGCGCCGCTGGTGCACGCGCCGCTGGCGCAGTGGGCGGCTGGCGAACTGCAGGCCACGCCCCATGCGATGGCTGCGCTTGGCGACGACGATGCAGAGGAAGACGTATGAGCACCACGCCGAACCTCTCTGCCCACAAGCTCGACCCGCTGCACTTCCCCCTGCACGGCAGCCGGTTGATCGAAGCCAGCGCCGGCACTGGAAAGACCTGGACCATTGCCGCCCTCTACCTGCGCCTGGTGCTTGGCCACGGCGGTGAGGCAGGGTTCGCCAGGCCGTTGGCACCGGCCGATATTTTGGTCATGACCTTCACCCGCGCGGCCACGCGGGAGCTCTCAGGCCGCATCCGCGCGCGCCTGGCCGAAGCGGCGCGCGTGCTGCGCGGCGAGGCGGAACCTACACCGGATGACCCCTACCTGGCGGCGCTGCGCGATGTGTATGCGCCCGGCCCCGCGCGCGCCCAGGCCGCCTGGCGCCTGGCAGCCGCCGCCGAGGGCATGGACGAGGCGGCCGTGCACACCATCGACGCCTGGTGCCAGCGCATGCTGCGCGAGCACGCCTTCGACAGCGGTTCGCTGTTTGACGAAGAACTCGACGCGGACGAAGCCACCCTGCGCACCCAGGCGGTGCGCGACCACTGGCGCCAGCAGGTGTACCCGCTCGCGCCTGACTCGCTGGAGCGTGTGCTGGCCGTGTGGCCCAGCGTGGAAGCCCTGGCCGACGACGCGCGCGCCCTCGAAAAAATGGACCTCGCGGCAGAGGTGGGCGCAGGCAGCGTGGCCGATTGCCTGGCCCGCGCTGATGCGCGCTGTGCGGCAGACTTGGCCGCGCTTAAGAGCGGCTGGGCCGAGCGCGCCGAGGCACTGGCGCTGTGGGTCGAGGACGAACTCACCGACCGCAAGGCCGCCTGGGATTCGCGCAAGCTCACATCCGTACCCGGCTGGCTGCGTGGCATTGCTGCCTGGGCGCGCGCTGAAGGGCTGGAGCCACTCACGCTGACCAAAACTGCCACTGAGCGCCTGCACCCTGAGGCGCTGCAGGCACTGCGCAAGAACCACGCACCGCCGTGCCAGCTGCCGCCCGACTTTGCCGCCATTCCTGAGCTGCTGGCAGCGCAGCAGGCCCTGCCCACACCCGAGCGGGCGCTGCGCCAGCACGCCGCGGCGCGCATCGCTGAGCGCCTGGCCAGTCTCAAACGGCAAAGCGGCAGCTTTGGTTTTCACGACATGCTGGTGCGCCTGGACAGGGCGCTCGCCGGGCCGCGCGGTGAGGCGCTGCGTGCGCGCATCCTGGCGCAGCACCCGGTGGCGCTGATCGACGAATTCCAGGACACCTCGCCACTGCAGTACCGCATCTTTGAGCGCCTGTACCAACCCCAGGCCAACGACCCGGCCACGGCGCTGCTGCTCATTGGCGACCCCAAGCAATCGATCTACGCCTTTCGCGGCGCCGACATCTACAGCTACCTGGCCGCGCGCCACGCGACGCAGGGCCGCCACGCCATGCTGGACACCAATTTCCGCTCGACCGGCGCGCTGGTCGATGTGGTCAACCACTGGTTTGCGCGCGCCGAGGCACGCCCTGGCGCGGGTGCGTTCGACTTTCGCGCGCAGGAGCGGGTGGGCGACAGTGCCGCCATGGACGCCGACCCGCTGCCCTTTGTGCCGGTCCGCGCCAAGGGCCGTTCCGAGCGCCTGGTGACGCGCGACGGCGAACTGGCGCCGATGACGCTCGTCCACGCTCTCGACCCGGCGGGCGCCCCGGCGCAGCGCCTGCGCCTAGCCGCGCACTGCGCTGAGCAAATTGTGCAGTGGCTCAACGACGCGAAAGCGGGCTTTGCTGAAAGCGGCGAGCCGTTCAAACGCCTGCGCCCCGCCGACATTGCCGTGCTGGTGAGAAGCGGCACCGAAGCCCAGGCCATGCAGCGCGCGCTGCGCCGCCGCGGCCTGGCGTCGGTCTATCTGTCGGACAAAGATTCCGTCTTCAAAAGCCCCGAGGCGCGCGACCTTCTCTGGTGGCTGCAAGCGGTGGCCGAGCCGCGCGATGCACGCCGCCTGCGCACGGCGTTTGCGACCGCCACGCTCGCCCAGCCCATCGCCGAACTCGAACGCCTGGCGCACGACGATGTGGCGCTAGAAGAGCGCAGCGAGCAACTGCGCGCGCTGCACGGCCTGTGGCAATCGCAGGGCGTGCTGCCCATGCTGCGCAGGGCGCTGCACCAGTTCGGCCTGCCCGCCCGCTGGCTGCGGGACGTCGGAGGTGAGCGGCGCCTGACCAACTTCCTGCACCTGGCCGAACTGTTGCAAACGGCCAGCAGCACGCTGGACGGCGAGCAGGCGCTGGTGCGCTGGCTGGCGGGCCAATTGCAGCAGGACGCAGCAGCAGCCGATGAGCAGATCGTGCGCCTGGAGAGCGACGCCGACCTGGTGCAGATCGTCACCATCCACAAAAGCAAGGGGCTGGAATACCCGCTGGTCTGCCTGCCTTTTGCCTGCGCCGTGCGGCAGGTGAAAAAGCAAAAACACAACCCTGCAGTCGCCCTGTCAGACGCCCAGGGCGTGCGCGCTGTGCACCTGGCGCTCAGCGATGCTCAGTGGGAACAGGCCGAGAGCGAACGCCTGCGTGAGGACCTGCGCTTGTTCTATGTCGCGCTGACCCGCGCACGGCACGCGCTGTGGCTGGGTTTTGCGGCCATCACCGAAGGCAACTCGACCAAGACCTGCACCCACCGCAGCGCAGCCGGTAGCCTGCTGGCCGGAGACCAGGCGCGCGCGCCAGAGGCGTGGCTTGCCGCGTTGCACGAACTGGCGGACGAGCAGCCAGGCATTTTCCTGGAAGCCATGGAAGAGGGCGCTGCCCCCTGCACCGCGCTGGTTCCGCGCGGCGATGCGCACGCGCTGCAAGCACGCCCCGATTACACCGCCCGGTTTGACCGCCATTGGGGCATCGCCAGTTTTTCCCAATTGGTGCGCGGGCTCCAAGCCACCGCCCCAGAGCAGGCCCTGCTGCCCACACACCGCGCCATGCCTGCCGACGACGAGGCGCCGGTCGAAATGCAGGCCCAGGCGAATGGTGAAGGCGCTGCCCA
This sequence comes from Giesbergeria sp., assembly GCA_052172715.1. Taxonomy (GTDB): domain Bacteria; phylum Pseudomonadota; class Gammaproteobacteria; order Burkholderiales; family Burkholderiaceae_C; genus Simplicispira. The sequence goes on from JBQMQB010000050.1 coordinate 3,431, forward strand.
GCCCACCACCGGCCCGCGCGGCACCAGCGCCGAGCTGTTCCCTGATCCACCGGCCGTGTGGCACCGCTTTGCCCGCGGCACGCAGGTGGGCAATTTTTTGCACGAGCAGCTGGAATGGCTTTCGGGCGAAGGCTTTGCGCTTGAACCCGAGGGTGGGGTCGCTGCGCGCCTGCACCGGCGCTGCGAGCGGTCGGCCTACAGCGCCGTGGCAGACGACGCCGTGGCCTGGCTGGCGGCCGTGGCGGCAACGCCTCTGCCGCCGTTGGGTGTGCCGCTCGCCGCCCTGGCCACGCGCTTGCCGGAAATGGAATTCTGGTTGCCCGCAGAGCGCCTGCCTGCCCTTGAAATTGACAGACTGTGTCGCGCCCACGTTCTACCTGGCCTAGCGCGCCCGGCGCTGCCCGAGCGTGCGCTGCACGGCATGCTGATGGGCTTTGCCGACCTGGTGTTTGAGCATGGCGGGCGCTACTGGGTGCTCGATTACAAATCCAATTGGCTGGGCGTCGATGCGCAGGCCTACGGCGCCCCCGCACTGGCGCAGGCGCTCGCCCAGCACCGTTATGACGTGCAGGCTGCGCTCTACCTGCTGGCGCTGCACCGCCTGCTGCGGGCGCGCCTGGGCGTTGGCTATGTGCCGCAGCAGCACCTGGGCGGCGCGCTGTTCTTCTTTTTGCGCGGCATTGATGGCCCGGCCAGCGGCGTGGTGCATCTGGCGCCGCCCCTGGCCCTGCTCGATGCGCTCGACGCGCTGCTTCAGGGCGCCCCACCCAAGGCCACCGGCGCGGAGGTTGCAGCATGAACGCACCAGAGGCGACCCTTGGCGAAATGACCGACCCGCGCGCTGCGGCCCTCGCTGCCCTGCTCGACCTGGCCGAAGCTGGCTGGCTGCGCCAGCTTGACTGGGCGCTGGCAGCGTTCATCGCCCGGCTCGACCCCGACGCCGCGCCCGAACTGCTCGTGGCCGTCGCACTGTTGGCGCAGTTCGAAGGCCGTGGGCACAGCTGCCTGTCCGTGGCAACCTTGTGTGCACGGCCACTGGCCCTGCCGGGCTGGGCGGCAGCGGGGCAAGAGGCGTTGGCAACCCTGGTACACGACTTGCCCAGTGACCCTGCCGCCTGGACGGCGGCGCTCTGCAGCAGCCGCTGCGTGCAGCACGCGGCCACAGGGCAGGGGGACTCTGGCGCCCCGTTGGTGCTGGCGGGTACGCCGGAGGCGCCGCTGCTCTATCTGCGTCGCTACTGGCAGTTCGAGCAGCAGGTGGCGCAGCAACTGCTGGCACGCGCCGCCGTACCGGTGCGGGTGGACGAAGCCTTGGCCAGCCGCTGGTTGGGCCGTTTGTTCGACCCGGCGCCTGCGGGCGTTTGTGATTGGCAAAAGCTCGCCTGTGCGGTGGCCCTGCGCTCGCGCCTGGCCATCGTCACCGGCGGGCCCGGCACAGGCAAAACTTATACCGCGGCCCGCCTGCTGGCCGCGCTGCTCGCCGTGGACAGCGCGCCCGGGCGGTTGCGCGTGGCGCTGGCCGCGCCCACCGGCAAGGCGGCGGCGCGGCTGCGCCAGTCGCTCGAAGTGGCCCTGGAGGGTTTGCAGGCGCGCGTCGGCCAGGAGCTGGATCTGGCGGGCTTTGCCGCACGCATCGGCCCGGCGCGCACCCTGCACGCACTGCTGGGCGCGCGCCCCGGCACACGGCGCTTGCGCCACCATGCGGCCGCACCGCTCGATGTGGACTTGGTAGTCGTCGACGAAGCCTCCATGGTGCATTTGGAAATGATGGCCGCGCTGCTCGATGCGCTGCCCGCCCACGCCCGCCTGGTGCTGCTGGGCGACAAGGACCAGCTTGCCTCGGTAGAGGCAGGCGCCGTACTGGGCGATTTGTGCCAGGGTGCCGAACACGGTCACTACGACACCGAGACCGTGCGTTACGCCCAAGCAGCGGCTGACGTGAACATCCCGCAGGCGCGGCGCGCGCCGTCCGGCGCGGGGTCGGTGCCACTGCTGGCGCCCCACACCGTCATGCTGCGCGAGAGTCGGCGTTTTGCCGGCGCCATTGGCCAGCTCGCGCTGGCGGTGCACGCGGGTGACGGCGCGCAGGCGCAGGCGCTGCTCCATGCTGATGCCACGGGGGCGCTGCACGCCTTGGAAGGGGTGGAGCCCGCCGCTGCCGTGGCACTCGCGCTGGCCGATGGTCCGGCCGCCACCTACCGTGCGTACCTGCTGCTGCTCGCCAAAGAACCGAGGGAGGACGATGCTTCAGCGCACGCTGCCTGGGCGGCTGGCGTGCTCACCTCGTTCGAGCGTTTCCGCCTGTTGTGCGCCGTGCGCGAAGGCCCGTGGGGGGCCGAGGGACTCACGCGCGCCATCGAACGCGCCGCGCGCGAGGTGGGCTTGCTGGGTGGCCAGGGCCAGTGGTACGCGGGCCGCCCCATCATGGTCACGCGCAACGACGCCGAGGCCGGTGTCTTCAACGGCGATGTGGGCCTGGTGCTGCCGGGCTTTGGCACGGCAGGCTTGCGCGTGTTCTTTGCCGACGGCGCCAGCCTTCGCTCGGTAAGCGTGGCACGGCTGGCGCATGTGGAAACCGCGTTTGCCATGACGGTGCACAAGTCCCAGGGCTCCGAGTTCGAGCACACCGCGCTGGTGCTGCCGCCTCAAGCCGGGGCGCTGCTCACGCGCGAATTGGTCTACACCGGCATCACCCGCGCCCGTGAGGCGTTCACGCTGGTGGCCCCGCGCGCCGGGCTACTGGCGCAGGCGGTGCGCCAGCGCACGCAGCGCGCCAGCGGTTTGCAAGCGCTGCTGGCAGGTCGCGCACCCAGCTCCTGAGGCGCGCATCTGCCGTGCAGGTCCCCGGGGTTTCCTACAATGGGGCTATGCACCGTTTGCGCCGTTCCCGCTGGCTCCCTTGGGCCCTGCTGGCTGCCTTTTCCCTGCTGACCGCGGTGGCTGGAGGGGCGCCGCTGGTGCGGCCGGTGCAGGCCTTCGAGCGTTTGTGCAGTGCCAATGGTTCTGGGCGCCTGGTGCTTCCTGGGTTCGATGCCCCGGCGCAGCCGGGCGCTGCCCATGGCGCCGATTGCGCGCTGTGTGTGCCTGCCAGCGCACTGCCTCCGGCGGCGCGCGAGGTGCCGGTCGTGCGCGCTCGGTTTGCCACGCCGCCAGAGCGGGTGGCCCCGCCTTGGCGCATTGCCAAGCGCAGTGGCCCGCCGCCTGCCCGTGCGCCACCACAGGTGTGAATTTGCTTCTTAATTCATAGCTGTTAGCGCAATTCCATCAAGCGATGGGCCCATTTTTACTTATTATTTCGGCAAGCGCACGCATCGAACGGTGCGCACGCTTGCCTGACTGGAGATTCCCATGCGATCCATTTTTACCCTCAGCGCGCGCGCCCTTGT
>JBQMQB010000050.1:6916-8257 GCA_052172715.1 Giesbergeria sp.
GAGCTCAAGCCCGGCGGCTACCACATCATGCTCATGGACCTGAAGGCGCCGATCGCCAAGGACAGCCAGTTGCCGCTGACGCTGGTGTTCAAGGACGCGAAAGGCGCAGAGCACCGCATGGAGCTGCAGGTGCCCGTGGCGACCCAGGCGCCGGGTGGCATGGACGCCCCTATGCACAACAAGCATTGAGCAGGGTTTGAATGCCGCCGCACGTGGGGTGCCACGGCGGCGGTGCATTGGAGTAAGCTGTTTGCATCCCCACCTCAAGCGGAAGCGACCATGAGCGATTCAACCCCCTTTGGATTCGGCAAACTCGTGCCCGGTTTTGACTTTCTGCAGGGCCTGGCGAAGGGCGCTGCAGGCAATATTCCGCAACTGCCCAAGCTCTCCAACTGGGTGGCGCCCACCATCAGCGTGGAAGAGCTGGAAAAGCGCGTGGACGAACTGAAGGCAGTGCAGTTCTGGCTGGAACAAAACTCCCGGGCGCTCTCCGCCACCATCCAGGCGCTGGAGGTGCAGAAGATGACGCTCGCCACGCTCAAGGGCATGAATTTCAACATGGGCGATGTCGCCAACGCCTTCAAGCTGAAGACGGCCGATACCGTAATGGGGGGCGTGCACAAGGCAGGCGAAGGCATCGCACAGGCCGCGCAAATGGTCAGCGGCGTGGCAGCGCGAGCCGCTGACTTGGCCAGGCCGGAGGCGGACGACGGCTCTGCCGACAGCCAAGCGGCTGAGCCGCCTGCAACCGGCAAGGCGCATACCAGCAAAGCGAAAGCAGCGCCTGCTGCCAGCGTGATCGACCCTATGCAGTGGTGGGGCGCTTTGACACAGCAGTTTCAGGAGATTGCAGGCGCCGCTATGAAGGACGCCGCCCGCCAGTCGGCCATGGACGCCACGCGCAACCTCGCCACGGGCCTTGCCAAGGACGCCCTGAAGACCGCCACCGGCATGGCCGGGCAAATGGCGTCGAAGGGTGTCAAGAGCATGCAAGCGGCCACCCGCGCCAAGCCGGCAGCGAAGACTGCTGCCAAGAAGGTAGCGTCCAAGAAGGCCGTCGCCAAGAAGGTTGCGCCGCCCAAGGCCGCAGCCAAGAAGTCGCCCGCTCGCAAGGCGGCGGCGCGCAAAAAGTAACCCACGCCCGGCGCCTCGCCTAGCACGTCCTGGCGAGCCCCTTATGACACGCTTTCCTACCGGTCACGCCACCCACCCAGAGGCGCGCATGGCGGCCCTCATGGCGCTGGCGCAGCTGCGCGCCCAAATCGCCCAGCCGGGTTATGCGGCGGCGCCCACTTTGGGCCTGATCTACATCACCGACCACTATGCAGATGCTGCGCAGGA
>JBQMQB010000050.1:8357-10705 GCA_052172715.1 Giesbergeria sp.
GGCTACCTGTTTGGCGGTTTTGCCTCCAGCCGTGGTGCGAGCGTGCAGTTTGCGGTTGGCGGCAGTGGCAACATGGCGGGCCAGGGCGCTGCGGGCGGTGTGTTCTCCGGTGGCCTTTCGGGCGTAGCGTTTGGTGCTGGCGTGCCGCTGGTCTCGCGTGTGACCCAGGGCTGCCAGCCGGTCGGGCCGGTACGGCGCATTACCGAGGCCGTTGACAACGTGGTGCTGGCGCTCGATGGTGAGCCCGCGCTTGAGAGTCTGCTGGGCACGCTTGACGTCTCGCTCGCCGGCAACCCGCAGCAAGCCATCGAGCAGGTGCGGATGACGCTGGCGGGGCTGATGGACGACGAGAGCGCACCTGAACCCAGCGCAGCGCGGCGCACCGGGCATTTTGGTGCCGAAACGCGGGTGCGCCATATCATCGGGCTTGACGGTGCGCGCCATGGCGTGGCCCTGGCCGACCATGTGGAGCCTGGCATGCTGCTGGCGTTCTGCCAGCGCAATGTGCAGGCGGCACGGGCCGACCTTACGCGCATATGCGCCGAGATTCGGGAAGAACTGGCCCCGACCGATACCGGACAGACGCGCGGCATTGCAGGCGCCATCTACGTCAGTTGCTCAGGCCGCGGGGGCCCGCACTTTGGTGGCGACAGCGCTGAGCTGCGCATCGTTCAGCATGCGCTGGGTGACGTGCCGCTGGTGGGTTTCTTTGCGGCTGGCGAAATCGCCCACGCGCGCATCTACGGCTACGCTGGAGTGCTGACGGTGTTTCTTGCAGAGCTATAGACGAGACGCAAAATGAAAACGCCCCGCGTTGCGGGGCGTTTGCTCAAAGGCAGGGAACGGCGCGTTCTCAGTTTCGGCGCGGATTGTTCGGATGCCGGTCGTAGCGGTTGGGAACGCCGTCGCGATCGCGATCACGGTCATTGCGCAGGCCGTCGCCGTCCCTGTTGCGGTCGTAGCGGTTGGGTCTGCCGCCGTGGTCGCGCATATCTCGATCGCCGTGCCAGCCACCGCTTTCAAAGCGCCACTGGCCGTTGCTCTGTACCCAGTTTGGCTGGCGGTAGTCGTAGCCGCGGCGCATTTGCAACCAATAGCCGTCCACCCAGCGGTAGCTGTTGCCGCGCCATTCCCAGTGGCCTTGCACCCACACATGGCCGCGCCGGGGACTAGGCCGGTGTTGCATCCGCGGCGGAGGCGGCGGCGGTAGGTTGCTGTATTGCAGGGTTGGGCCTGACTGAATGATCACGGTGCCTTGTACGGCGGCCTGCGCTGGGGCAAGGCTGGTAAGGCCCAGGGTGGCCACCGCTGCGGCGAGAAGAAGAGGGCGAAACATGGGGTTCTCCTTGGGGTTGGGTATTCAGGTTCGTGGTGATGCCATGGTGCCGGGGGCTCGTCAAGAGACTGTAGGTGCTGCGTGAAGTTGTGTATACGTGCGTGACCTTGCGCACATATTCGAGGGTTTTCGGGCTTGCGGCAAGGCGGAAGTGGTTTTGCCAGAGCATTCCGAGCTGCTCAGCTACAACGCCAGCCGAGGTGGGCAGCCAGCCAGGCGACTGCCGCGACTTCACAACGCGAGTGCGGAGCCGTCGTCGAACACTTTCAGTTCGCCTCGCGCAAACGGTTGCCACTGCTCGTCGTCGGTCAGCGGCGCCGTGACGATCACGGCCACTTTGTCGCTGGGCTGGGTTTCTTTCGAAAAATCCACGGCCAGGTCTTCGTCTGCCAGATGCGCCGCGGCAAACGGATGGCGGCGCTCGATGTAGTGCAGATCGGTGGAGGCGTGGGCCCACAGTGCCTGCCCATTGGAGAGCAGGAAGTTGAAGGTGCCGTGGCGTGCAATGTGGCCGGCGAGTTCGCGAAGCGAAAGAGTGAGCTCGGCCACGCTTGGCACGTCGGCATGGGATTTCGAGAGCTCTTGCATGATCCAGCAGAACGCCTGTTCGCTGTCGGTGTCGCCCACGGGCTGAAAACTGCGGTGCAGTCGGGGTGTGAAGTTCTTGAGATCGCCGTTGTGCGCAAACACCCAGTAGCGGCCCCACAGCTCGCGCACAAAGGGGTGGCAGTTCTGCAGGCTGACTTGGCCCTGCGTGGCCTTGCGGATGTGCGCGATCACGTTGCTGCTCTTGATGGGGTAGCTGCGGATCAGCGCTGCGACCGGCGAGTCGACCGCACGTTGGTGGTCAACGAAGTGGCGCACGCCTTTGCCTTCAAAGAAGGCGATGCCCCAACCATCGCTGTGGTCGCCGGTGTGCCCGCCGCGCTGGGCGAAGCCTGAAAAGCTGAAACGCACGTCGGTGGGCGTGTTGCAGTTCATTCCAAGCAGTTGGCACATGGGAGCATCGGGT
>JBQMQB010000051.1:0-10600 GCA_052172715.1 Giesbergeria sp.
GGATTTGCCGGATCCGCTGACGCCCGTGATGGCGACCAGGCGGCTAAGCGGCACATGGGCGGTGACGTTTTGCAGGTTGTGCAGCTGCGCGCCGTGCACGGTGAGCCAGACGAGTGGCTCTTCAGATTTATGGTCTTTTTGGCCTCCAGCGCTTACTGTACTTGCGCTAGCAGCTATCGAAGCAGAAGCATTGTCGTGCTCCGCCACCAGCCTGCGCGCCTGCAACGGGTGGCGCATGGCGTGCAGCAGGTAGCGGCCGGTTTGCGAGCCCTCGGCGGCGGTGATGTCTTGCACGCTGCCCTGTGCCACCAGCATGCCGCCGCGCTTGCCGGCGCCGGGGCCGATGTCGATGATGTGGTCGGCTGCGCGGATGGTGTCTTCGTCGTGCTCCACCACCACCAGGGTATTGCCATGCGCGCTGAGCTGGCGCAGCGCGCCCAGCAGCATCTGGTTGTCGCGCGCGTGCAGGCCGATGGTGGGCTCGTCGAGCACGTAACACACGCCCTGCAGGTTGCTGCCGAGCTGCGCCGCCAGGCGAATGCGCTGCGCCTCGCCGCCGCTGAGCGTGGGCGCGCCGCGCTCGAGCGTGAGGTAGCCCAGGCCGACTTGTTCCAAGAAAGAAAGGCGCCCGGCAATTTCGGGCAGCAGGTCGCGGGCAATGGCGGCTTCGCGCGTGCTGAGTGCGAAGGCGGCGGGGGTTTCGGCATCGGCATCCACCGCGTCCAAGCCCTGCACCCAGGCGTGCATGTCTTTGACCGAGCGCTGGGCCAAATCCGTAATCGCCACGCCGGCAAACTGCACGGCGCGGGCCGTGGGGTTCAGGCGCGTGCCAGCGCAGGTCGGGCAGGCAAGGTCTTGCACGTCTTCGACCTCGGGTTCGGCAAAGGTCTGCTCGCGGCCTTTTTGGTCGGCGTCCTGCACCGAATCGTCGAACACCTTGCGCTGCTCCTTGCTGAGCTTGACGCCCGTGCCCACGCAGTCGGGGCACCAGCCATGCTTGCTGTTGTACGAGAACAATCGCGGGTCCAGCTCCGGGTACGAGGTGGCGCAGACCGGGCAGGCGCGTTTGGTGGAGATGACCTGCAACTGGCCGATGCCCGCCGTGGGCGCGCCGCGCTCCAGCGCGTTCGACAGGCCGTCCAGCCCGCTCAGCACATGCACCACGCCTTTGCCCAGGTCCAGCGCGCGGGCCAGTTGCTCACGCAGCAGCGCTTCGTTCGCCGGGTTGACATCCAGGCTCCACACCGGCAACTCGATGGTGTGTTCCTTGAAGCGGTCGAGCCGGGCGAATGGTGTGATGGAAACGAAGTTGCCATCGATGCGCAGGTGCGTGTAGCCACGCGGCCGGGCCCAATCGGCAATCTCGGTGTACACACCTTTGCGCGCCACCACCAGCGGCGCCAGCAGGCCAATGTGCTGGCCCCGGAACTGGCGCATCAGTTGCGCGGCAATGCGCTCGGGCGTCTGCGGCTGCACCGCCGCACCGTCGCGCGTGCAGTGCTGCGTGCCCAGCTTCACATAGAGCAAGCGCAGGAAGTGCCAGACCTCGGTGGTGGTGCCCACCGTGCTCTTGCGCCCGCCGCGCGAGAGCCGCTGCTCAATGGCCACCGTGGGCGGAATGCCATAGACCGCATCGACCTCGGGCCGGCCCGCCGGTTGCACGATGCTGCGCGCATAGGCGTTGAGCGATTCGAGGTAGCGGCGCTGGCCTTCGTTGAACAGAATGTCGAAGGCCAGTGTGGACTTGCCCGAGCCGCTGACACCCGTGACGACGTTGAAGCGCCCGCGCGGAATCTCCACCGACAGGCCTTGCAGGTTGTGCTCACGGGCGTTGATGATTTCTATGCTGTTTTTGGCCACCAGCGCACGCTGCGCCTTCGCTGCCAGCTTCGAATTCAGGAGCGCCGACATCGCTTCTGAGACGCCCGAGCCGCCTGCCCCCAGCGCCGCTGCGTATTCGCGCAGCGCCGCGCCGGTGTGCGAGCGCGGGTGCTCGCGCACGTCGTCGGGCGGGCCTTCTGCCACCAGTTCGCCGCCGCCGTCGCCGCCTTCGGGCCCCAGGTCGATGAGCCAGTCGCTGGCCCGAATCACATCGAGGTTGTGCTCGATGACGATGAGCGAATTGCCGGCATCGAGCAGCCGCGCAAACGCGCGCATCAGCTTGGCGATGTCGTCAAAGTGCAGGCCGGTGGTCGGCTCGTCAAACAGAAACAGCGTGCCGCGCCGCGCCAGCGGCTGGCGGCTGCTGGACTGGCTCTTTGCCGCCCCCGCCAGAAAGCCCGCTAGCTTGAGCCGCTGTGCTTCGCCGCCGCTCAAGGTCGGCACGGGCTGCCCCAGCTTCACATATTCCAAGCCCACCTCGACAATAGGCGCCAGCGCGCGCAGCACCTCGCGGTCGTGGGCGAATATCGCCACCGCCTGGCTCACCGTCAGGCCCAGCACATCGGCCACAGACAGCGCCACATCGGGCGACGATTCGGGGTGCGAAGCCACCTGCTTGCGGGTGATGGTGACTTCCAAAATTTCCGGCCGGTAGCGCTTGGCATCGCAGTCCGGGCAGCGCAGGTAGACGTCGCTCAAGAACTGCATTTCCACATGCTCAAAGCCCGAGCCGCCGCAGGTCGGGCAGCGCCCATCGCCGCTGTTGAAGCTGAATTTGCTGGCGGTGTAGCCACGCTCGCGTGACAAGGGCGCGGCGGCGAACAGTTCGCGGATGGAATCCCACGCGCCGACGTAGCTGACCGGGTTGGAGCGCGCGGTTTTGCCGATGGGGGATTGGTCGACAAACACGACGTCGGAGAGGTGGTCGACCCCCAGCAGGCGGTCGTGCGCACCGGGCGTTTCTGTGGCCTTGCCAAAGTGGCGCAGCAGTGCGGGTGCCAGCACATCCTGAATCAGGCTGGACTTGCCCGAGCCGCTGACACCGGTGACGGTGACCAGCCGCTGCAGCGGGAAATCGACCGTGATGTTTTTGAGGTTGTGCTCGCGCGCGCCTTCCAGAATCAGGCGCGGGGTGGAATCCGTCACCTTGCGGGAAAACGGCAGGCCGACGTGTTTGCGCCCACCCAAATATTGGCCGGTGAGCGTGTCGGCGCGGCGCAGTTCGTCGGGCGTGCCGTCGAACACGATTTCGCCGCCGCGCTCGCCCGGGCCAGGACCAAAGTCGAGCACGCGGTCGGCCGCCAGCATGACGGCCGGGTCGTGCTCCACCACCACCAGGGTGTTGCCGGCATCGCGCAGGCGAAGCATGGCCTCGGTGATGCGGTGCATGTCGCGCGGGTGCAGGCCGATACTGGGTTCGTCCAGCACGAACAGCGTGTTGACCAGGGAGGTGCCGAGCGCCGTGGTCAGGTTGATGCGCTGCACCTCGCCGCCACTGAGCGTGCGGCTTTGCCGGTCCAGCGTCAGATACCCAATGCCGACTTCGTCCAAGTACTTGAGGCGGGTGCCAATCTCTTCGTGCAGCAGCTTGAGCGCCTGAGCGTCGCCGCTTTCGCGTGCGGTATTTTTTAAGTCAAATTGACCTCCAGAGCTTACCCCCTCTGCGCTAGCAGCTATCAATTCGGTAGTTTTTCTGGACAATCGCTCAAAGAAACTGCGCACCCGGCTGAGCGGCAGCAGCATCAAATCGTGCAGGCACAGGCCCGGCAGCGCTTCCAGCTGCGCGCGGCTCCAAGCAGTGCCCTGGGGCAGAAAGCGCTGCGCCGGGGGCAGCACCGCATCCGCATCCTGCTTGCTGCCCATGCGCCAAAGCAGGCTCTCGGTCTTGAGGCGCGCCCCTGCGCAGGTCGGGCACTGCGTGTAGCTGCGGTACTTGGACAGCAGCACGCGGATGTGCATCTTGTAGGCCTTGCTCTCCAAGTAGACGAAAAAGCGCGCAATGCCGTACCACTGCTGGTTCCACTTGCCCTTCCAGTTGGGCGAGCCCGCAATGACCCAGTGCTGCTGCTCGGGCGTGAGCCTGTTCCAGGCGGTGTCGCGTGGGATGCCCGCGGTCTCGGCGTGGCGCATGAGGTCGTCTTGCGCTTCTTTCCACGCCGGGGTCTGCAGCGTCTTGATGGCGCCCGAGCGCAGCGTTTTCTTCTCGTCGGGAATGACCAGGCCGTAGTCCACGCCAATCACCCGGCCAAAGCCGCGGCAGGTTTCGCACGCACCCGCCGGGGAGTTGAACGAGAACATGGACGGCAGCGGCTCGCTGTAGCGCAGGTTGCTCTCGGGCGAGTGCAGGCCGGTGGAGAACTTCCACACTTCGGGCTCGGCGCCTTCCACCAAGCGGTACACGGCCAAGCGGCCACTGCGCTTGAGCGCGACCTCAATCGCTTCAATGGCGCGGGATTTTTCGACGTTGCCGATGCGAAAGCGGTCAGCCACCACATCGAGCAGTTTCACGCCGTCGACTTCCCGCTCAGCCTGAATCTTGGTGAAGCCGCTGGCCGACAGCCACTCTGTTACCTGCTCGGCGCTGGTGTTGGCCGGCAGCTCTACGGGAAAGGTGACCACCAGACGGTCGTCTGCAGCAACGCTGCGCGCCAGCAGCTCGGCATAAATCGTCTCGGGCGAATCGTGGCGCACCGGCTGCGCCGTCTCACGGTCAAACAACTGCGCGGCGCGGGCGAACAACAATTTGAGGTGGTCGTTCAGCTCCGTCATTGTCCCTACGGTGGAGCGCGAACTGCGCACCGGGTTGGTCTGGTCGATGGCAATGGCCGGGGGCACGCCCTCCACCTTGTCCACCGCCGGTTTGTCCATGCGGTCGAGGAACTGGCGCGCATAGGCGCTGAAGGTTTCCACATAGCGGCGCTGGCCCTCGGCGTAGAGCGTGTCGAACACCAGGCTGGACTTGCCCGAGCCGCTCGGCCCGGTCACCACCGTGAGCTCGCCGGTGCGCAGCTCCACATCGAGGTTTTTCAGGTTGTGCTGGCGCGCACCGGTGATGCGGATGGTTCCTTCAGACATGGGCTCTTTCACGTAGGGGCCGAGCATCATAGAAGGGCGGCGACTGCGGCGCTGCAGCGAAAATAACGCCACTGCCACGCAGGTGGTCAGGACGCTCTGGCCTAAACTTCAGCCCTAGCTAAGGAGCCGTCATGAAGGTATGGAAATTTCTCGCCGCTGCGGGCACCCTGGTCATTGGCTTGAGCCACGCGGCGCACGCCCAGTTGCTCATCGGGCAGACGGTCGGGGTCACCGGCTCGGCTGCGGCCACCGTCAAGGAGTCCATGCGCGGCGCACAGCTCTATATCGACTCGGTGAACGCGCACGGCGGCGTGAATGGGCAGAAAGTCCAAATCCTCACGCTGGACGACAAGTTCGACCCCAAACTCACCCTAGAAAACGCCCGCACCCTGATCCAGAAGAAGGGCGTTTTGGCTCTGTTCATGACGCGTGGCACGCCGCATACGGTCGGCATTCTCCCGTTGCTGGATGAATCTGGCGTATCGCTCGTAGGGCCCTCTACTGGCGCCATGGCGCTGCACCAACCGGTGAAGAAGAACATCTTCAACGTGCGCGCGCCCTACCAACGCGAGGTCAAAAGGGCCATTCACCACCTGTCCACGCTGGGCATGAACCGCATCGGCGTGCTCCATGTAGACGACGCCTTCGGCGCCGATGCGCTCGCGGGCGCGCTTGAGGGCTTTCAAGACGACAAGCAAAAAGCCCTTTTCATTGACAAGTTCGACCGCGACAAGCCAGATTTCGGCGCGATAGCGCCGCGTATCGCCAGCCAAAATCCGCAAGCCGTGCTGATTTTTGGCACCGGCTCGGCGGTGGTGGACGGCGTCAAGGCCTTGCGCGCTGCAGGCGTGACAGCCCAGATCGTCACACTGTCGAACAACGCCTCGGGCGGCTTCGTAAGCGCGCTGGGATCGAATTCGCACGGCGTAGTGGTCTCGCAGGTGTTCCCCTCAGAGCGCGCTGTCACGTACCCGCTGGTGCGCGAAGCCACGGACCTGGCGCAGGAGGCAAAAGTAAGCCTGACACCGGCCATGGTCGAAGGTTTTACCAACGCCAAGGTACTGGTCGAAGGCCTGCGCCGCGCCGGCCCAAACCCAACGCGCGCACGGGTGCACGATGCACTGGAGGGCCTGAAAAAGTTTGACGTCGGAGGGCTGACACTGAGTTACAGCGCCGACAACCACTCGGGCCTGGACTTCTCTGACCTGTCCATCATCGGGTCGCAGGGGCAATTTCGGCGCTGAGGCACCCGCTTGCAGACCTGAAGAGGCCCCTGCACGCCAATGCGACAAAAATATTTTTTATTCCCTTTTTGGGACTCCCTGACGCGGGGCTGATGCAGGGCTTACACCAGCTTGCGCAGCGCTGACGACCTGCTGACAAACAAAGGGTTAACCCCGGCCCAAAATTTCGCTACGTGGAACCGGGAAGCGCAGGCACGCACCGGCTTGGTGCGCGGCATGACCATGCACTGACAAGGCAAAAAATCCGTAAGAACTTGGTCAGGCGCTCTGCTGAGAATTCGCCACCTCCCCGAACATTTCGGCACAGGCGGTAGAACAACAAAAGGAGCCCTTATGGCCGACCCGGTAGCAGACAAGATTCAGCGCAATCCCAAATACGCGCTCCTCAAACACAAACGCAACCGGCTGGGCATCACGCTCACCATCCTGATGCTGGTCGTGTACTACGGCTACATCGGGCTGATCGCGTTCGACAAGCAATTCCTGGCACAGCCCATAGGCTCAGGCGTCATGTCGCTCGGCATTCCCATCGGCTTGGCGGTGATTGTGTTCACCGTGCTCATCACCGGCATCTACGTGCGCCGGGCAAACGGTGAGTTTGACGCGCTGACCAAAGAAATCCTCAAGGACGCCACGAAATGATGCATCGCTCTCTTTCGCGCGCAGCCTTGCTCGCGCTGTTCTCTCTGTGCGCCGCTGGCGCGGCGCAGGCCGCCGGGGCCGATCTTGGCCAAGCGGCCAAGCAGGCCACCAACTGGACGGCCATCGGTATGTTCGGTGGGTTCGTGGTATTGACCTTGTGGATCACCAAGTGGGCCGCTTCCAAGACCAAATCCGCCTCTGACTTCTACACCGCTGGCGGCGGCATCACCGGTTTTCAGAACGGCCTGGCGATTGCCGGCGACTACATGTCGGCCGCTTCGTTCCTGGGTATTTCCGCGGCCGTGATGGCCTCAGGCTATGACGGGCTGATCTACTCGATCGGCTTCCTGGTGGGCTGGCCCATCATCACCTTCCTGATGGCCGAGCGCCTGCGCAACCTGGGCAAGTTCACCTTTGCCGACGTCGCCGGTTACCGCTTCCAGCAGGGCCCCATCCGCGCCTTCGCGGCGTCGGGCACGCTGGTGGTCGTGGCTTTCTACCTGATCGCTCAAATGGTCGGCGCGGGCCAACTCATCAAGCTGCTGTTTGGCCTGGAGTACTGGATGGCAGTGGTGATCGTCGGCGCGCTGATGATGGTCTACGTGCTGTTCGGCGGCATGACCGCCACCACCTGGGTGCAGATCATCAAGGCTTGCCTGCTGCTGGCCGGCGTCACCTTCATGGCCTACATGGTGCTTGCCCACTACGGTTTCAGCCCTGAGGCCCTGTTTGCCGACGGCGTCAAAGTGCGCACCGCCATTGCGGCCAACACCGGCAAAACGCCTGAAGAAGCGGCCAAAGCGGGCCTGTCCATCATGGGCCCTGGGGGATTCATCAAGGACCCGATTTCCGCCATTTCCTTCGGCATGGCGCTGATGTTCGGCACCGCCGGTCTGCCCCACATCCTGATGCGCTTCTTCACCGTGCCTGATGCAAAGGAAGCCCGCAAGTCGGTGCTGTGGGCCACAACCTGGATTGGTTACTTCTACATCCTGATTTTCATCATCGGTTTTGGCGCCATCACCATGGTGCTGACCAACCCCGAGATGGCAGACACCGCCCGGGGCATCATCCACGGCGGCGCAGGTACGGCCAACATGGCAGCGGTGCTGGTGGCCAAGTCGGTCGGCGGCAACGTGTTCTACGGCTTCATTTCGGCCGTGGCGTTTGCCACCATCCTGGCCGTGGTCGCTGGCCTGACGCTCTCTGGCGCGTCCGCCGTGTCGCACGACATCTACGCCACACTGGTCAAGCACGGCAACGCCGACAGCGCCTCTGAGCTGCGCGTCTCGCGCATCACCACCGTGTGCCTGGGTGTCGTGGCAGTGATTCTGGGCATCGCCTTTGAGAAGCAGAACATCGCCTTCATGGTGTCGCTGGCTTTTGCCGTGGCAGCTTCGGCCAACTTCCCGGTGCTGTTCCTCTCGGTGCTGTGGAAAAACTGCACCACGCGCGGCGCAGTGATTGGCGGCTTCCTGGGCCTGATCTCCTCAGTGGGCCTGACCATCGTGTCGCCTTCGGTATGGGAAGCCACACTGGGCTACCCAAAAGGCTCGGCTTGGTTCCCCTACACCTCGCCCGCGCTGTTCTCTATGACCATCGGTTTCGTCGGTATCTGGCTGTTCTCGATCACCGACAAGAGCGCCAACGCCGCCCGTGAGCGCGCTGCGTTCCCGGCGCAGCAAGTGCGTTCGGAAACCGGCCTGGGCGCTTCGGGAGCCTCGGGGCACTAATTAGTCCAGCGGGCACATCGCCCGCAGGCGCGGCCGAGAAACCCGCGCTTTTTACTACCGGGCCTTGCGCCCGGTTTTTTTATGGTGGATTCAGCGGCGGCAGGCCGCTCGCCACCTGGGCCGCAGCGTCCCAACCCGCGTCAAACCAGGCGTCGCCCTGCAGCCAAGCACGCAGCATGGGCAGGCCATCGAACCCCCAGAAAATCTTGCCGTCGACGCCAAACGCCGGCACACCAAACACGCCCTGCGCAGCCGCCGCCTCGGTGTTGCTGCGCAAGAACGCCTTCACTTGCGCGCTGCCCGGCTCCATGCCGGGCTTGGTCTGCTGGCCCAGTGCCTGTGCCAGCGCATCGAGCCGCGCGGGCTCAAGGGCATCGTGCCCACCCACCCACACATGGCGCAGCAGCGTGCCAGCGACAAAGCGGTTGATGCTGCCATCCACCGAGCAGGCCAGTGCTTGGCGCAGCAACGGCAGTGCGCTGAACGGGTGGCGCGCCGGCATCTGCAACGGGATACCCAGCGAATGGCCCAGCCAGCTCACATGGCGGTAGGTCCAGTCGCGCTTGGCCGGAATGCCAGCCGGCCCAGGGTTGCCCGCTTGCTGGAGCAGCGCGCCCAGCAACACCGGGCGGTATTCGACCTGGTAGCTCAGGCCTTCGAGCACTTCAGGCAAGCGCTCAAAGGCAAGCCAGGCGTAGGGCGACAGGAAATCCAGGTAAAAAACGATGCGCTTCATGGGGTGTCCTTCAAACGTGCCGGAACCGGCGCTCCGGCGCGCGCCAGCAAGCGCACCCAGATGGCGCGGCGCCCGGCCGAATCGGTCACCGCCCAGCGGCGGATCTCTTCAAGGTTGCGAAAGCACCCTTCGCACAGGCTGCCATCGGGCGCCATGCGGCAGACCGACACGCAGGGCGAAGGGACCACCTCATCAGAATTTTGGTCAAAATAGCCTGCATCGCTTATTCTAAAAGCGTGAGCAGCTATGTTTTCAGTAGCATTCATAGTGCAACAGGTGCTTCCGTCACATCGGCCAGCGGCGCACCGGTGATGCGCTGCAGATCCTGCGGCGAGAGCGGGAACACCGCGTGCGGATGGCCCCCTGCCGCCCACAGCACCTCAAAGCGCAGCAGCTCGCGGTCGATCAGCACCACGCCGGGGTTGGCATGGGCCAGCGGCGCCACGCCACCAATCGAAAAACCGGTGCGCGCCTTGACGAACGCCGCATCGGCCCGACCCAATGGCCCGACCAGCGCCTCGACCTTGCGCTGGTCCACGCGCCGGTCGCCCGAAGTGACGACCAGCACCGCTGCGTCGTCGCTCTGGCGCCGAAAAATGATGCTCTTGGCCACCTGGCCGACCGCAATGCCCAGCGCATCGGCCGCCTGCTGGGCCGTGCGGCACGCGTCTTCCAGCATGCGGGGCGCATGGGCATGTCCCGCTGTGTCCAGCGCACGGGCGACACGCTGCACACCTTCGGGCAATGCGGTGAGTTCGGCTCCACACATAGTGCTCACCCCATACGCTTGTTCAGCAGCGCCATCGCAGCACGAGAATTGGGTTTGCGGCCCAAAAAGTTGCTGATGTAGACGCCGGCATCGATGAGTTTGTCCAGATCAATACCTGTCTCAATGCCCATGCCGTGCAGCAGGTACACCACGTCTTCCGTCGCCACATTGCCCGTGGCACCCTTGGCGTACGGGCAACCACCGAGCCCTGCCACGGAAGACTGGAAGTTCCACACCCCCAGCTCCAGCGCCGCCAGCGTGTTGGAGAGCGCCTGGCCGTAGGTGTCGTGAAAGTGACCCGAGATGTCGTCGATGGCGTAGTGCTCCAGCGTGGCCTCAATGGCGCGCTGCACCTTGTGCGGTGTGCCCACGCCAATGGTGTCGGCCACGTCTACGCGCTGCACGCCAATGCCTTTAAGTAGCCCGGCGAGGTAGGCCACGCGCTCGGGCGCAATCTCGCCCTCGTACGGGCAGCCCACCGTGCAGCTCATGGCGCCGCGCACCGCGATACCGGCAGCGC
>JBQMQB010000052.1:0-6684 GCA_052172715.1 Giesbergeria sp.
AAAAATACAGCGTTCATTGGTGTGCAACGCAAGCGAGCCGCGTGCAGACCATCAGGATGTCGGCATGCGCGACCGTTCTGAGCGCACTCTCTCCACATGCGTGAACCGGCTGCGACGCGGCGGCGATGACCGTGGCACTGGCGCTATCACGACCCGGTTGCGCCCCTGCGACTTGGCGTCGTAAAGCGCTTCGTCCGCGCGGGCCAGCGTCGTCTCTAGCGGCTCGCCCCGTCGATAGGGCGTACAGCCAATCGACACCGTCATCTTCCCCTTTTGTGCGCCAAAGGAAATCGGGGTCTGCGCAAGGCTGGCGCGCAAGCGTTCAAGCAACTCTGCTCCATCGGCAGGTCTGGTGTCGCAAAGGAGGAGCACGAACTCTTCCCCTCCCCAGCGCGCCAGCGCATCACCGCTGCGCAGCTCTTTGGTGACGATGCGCGAAAATTGCTGCAGTGCCAGGTCACCAGCGGCATGTCCGTGCTGGTCGTTGATGGCCTTGAAGTGGTCAATATCGAGCTGAGCAAGCAGCAACGGCCGCCTGCTGCGCTCACACCGGCGCATCTCAACGGCCATCAGCTCGGACATCTGCCGCCGGTTGGCCAAACCGGTCAACTCATCGCGCATGGCCATTTCCCGAATCTGCACGAGAGCGATTTCCAATTCGCGCTTCTGGCGGCGCAGCCGTGCCCGGATGCTTTGCACCTGCAGGCACATCAACGTGCCCGCGAGCAGCGACAACAGCACGATGACGAGGTGTGCAGTGACCACGGCAAGGGTCGGTTTTGGCGAATCGAGGTAGGCCGCACCGAACACGGCAAGCGTGTAGAGCACGATCGAGTAGAGCATCAGGAACACGGTTTGCCGCCGGTCGCGCCCGAATATTCCGAACATCAAAATGATGACCAGGACCGGCAGTACCAGCGCCCGAAGCGGCCCCGCGAGCACATAGGCAACTGCGTTGCACGTCAACGCCCATTGCATCTGGAACCAGGTCATCGCCGGATCGGCCAGGCGCTCGCTGAAACCGCTGCGCACCATGACCAACGCGACCAACAGGCCCCCAACCGCAAAGACTGCCCACCAGCCTGCGATGTGCGTGTCAATGTTGCCGCCTGCAGCCAGCATTTGCATGACAACGGCACAGCAGGCCATCATGACAGTCGCAAGAGCCGCCATAGCCGTGTGCCGTCGACGTTTTTCACCGCGGCCGAGCAGCCATGTGGGCCAGCGCAGCGCAGGAAAAGAGAGAGGCAGCACGAGACGCATCAATAAGGAGGGGCGCGGGTCATGCCCAACATGGGAAAGTGCGCATTCTCCGTCATACGGCTATTTTTCATGTCAGACAGGCGCCCAAGTGATGGCCCTACCCTGGTTCAGTCTGCGTTGCATCAACACTCTAAGAGGCTGGCAGACTTGGAAGTCCGTACCGTGCGCCGCAAACACCCGTTACGCGTTAATGCCTGCCCCGTCCGAGACCACCGGCCGGGCTGCGGGCACAAATGCGTCCGAGAAGCACGCGCCCTCAGCCAGCCCCTGCGCCAGGAAAGCCGGGACGGCCGTCTCCACCATGCGCACCGAGCCACACAGGTACACCTCATGGCCGCTAAGGTCAGGGAAGTCGTCAAGCATGGCTTCGTGCACCAGGCCAATGCGACCCTCCCAGCCGTCGCCTGGCGCTGGCTCCGACACCACGGGTACGACGCTGAAGTTGTCATGGTCGCGCTGCCACTGCTCGCACAGCGCGAGCATGTACAGGTCTTTGCTGTCGCGCACGCCCCAGTAGAGGCGCATGGGCCGCGTCACGCCGCGCGCAAACGCGTCTTCCACAATGCTCTTGATGGGCGCAAAGCCCGTGGCACCGGCAATGAACAAGATGGGCTCGGTGCCGTCGCGCAGGGTGAACTGGCCGCGCGGCCCTTCAAAGGTCAGCGTGTCGCCCACCTTCATGCCTTCGAATACGTGGGTGGTAAAGCGCCCGCCTTGCACCAGACGCACATGCAACTCGATGAGCGCATTGTTCTGGGGCGGATTGGCAAACGAGAAGGCGCGGCGCTGGCCGTCATCGAGCACGATGTCGATGTACTGACCGGCCTCGAAGGGCAGGCGTTCGGCACCGGGCATCTCCAGCCTTAAACGCATCACATCGTCCGCCAGAGGCTCCATGTACACGACGCGCGCCTGGTACTGCGGCACGTCTGCGGCGCTGGCACCGGTAAAACCATCCACCGAAATCACCACGTCACCATTGGGCACGGCGCAGCACATCAGTGCCAGACCGCGCGCCAGCTGGGCATCCGATAGGGCGGCCTTTTGGTACGGACGGTGCTCCACGGTCCCCTGCTCCATGCTGCACAGACACAGGCCGCAGGCGCCATTGCGGCACTCGTACGGCAGAGCCAGACCATCGCGCAGGCCTGCATCAAGCAGGGTTTCGCCGGGACGCAAGGTGAACTCGGCGGCGCTGCCGCCTTCGCCAAGCACTGTGGCATGCAAGGTACCCTGGCCTTTGCGGCGCGATTCGGGCCACAGCGGCAGGAGCAGCATGACAACGGTCACCGCCGACACCAACGCCCACACCCTGCCCAGTGGCCACTCGCTTAGCAGCGGGTAGAGCGCCAGCAGGAACCAATCGAGCTCAACCTTCATGACCGCTTTGGCCAAGTTGGCCGCACCGCCCTGGCTGTGAACCGGGGCTACCAGCGACATCACCAGGAAAGTGAGCGCCAGGCCGATCACGATCGGGCGGGGCGGCGTGGTCCGCGCCTTGGGCACGCGCTGTATGTGAATCCACATCAGCAACAGCACCACCAGCGGCATGCCGATGTGCAGGAAGGACAACAGCGAGAAGAAACGGTCGCTGACGCTGTCGGCATAGACGAAATTGCGCATCAGCGTGCCGCTGAACGGCGGCAACCAGTCAAGCCATTCAAAGCTGGTGATGGTGACGTACTGAGCCAACGCGTCCCAGGGCAGCATGTAGCCGTTGACGCCCGACGCATAGACCAACCAGATCAGCGCCACCCCGGTGACCCACGAAAACCAGCGGAAGCCATGGAACAGGTTGAACGCGAAGTAGCGCAGCATGTGCAGCATCATGGTGAGCACCATGGCGTCGGACGCGTAGCGGTGCACACTGCGAAGGACACCGCCCAGCCACCATTGGCCATGGGTCAGCGACTGCACCGAGTCGTAGGCACCCGAGACGCCGGTCTCAAAAAATGCATACAGGTACAGGCCAGTTCCGCCCACGATCCAGAACAGGAAAAAGGTGATGGACCCGAGGTGGTACAGCGGGTTGATGCGGTCACCAAAAGCACGGTTGAACAGCGCTTCGACGCGCATAAAGAGCCACTGCAGGGCAGACTGAAACACTTTCATGAAGGAACCACCATTTCGCTGGCAGCGGGTCGACCCGCGCCGGTGTGGCTGCGCATTGCACGCACGGCCACCACAATAAACAAGACACCACCCACGATCGCTACCAGGCCCCCCAGGCCCATCAGCGCCATGCCGGCCACTTCGGCATTGGAGCGCAGCACCTGCTCGGCACCCGCCACCTTGCGCTGCACGCCGTAACCGCCCGACCACACCAGACCAATGATGTGCATCAACTGCCCCAGGCCGTACACCCAGGGCTGCGCCACCGCGAGCCGCCCTTGCGGCGCGGCATAGCCGAGCGACGGCAACAGGTGGTACACAAGCCCCATGAGGGCGAGCGTCACGCCGACGATGCAGCCGTGGTAGTGCGCGGGAATGCGCACGTTGCTGCCACTGATGAAGATGCCGATCACCCCGCCCGCAGCAAACAACAGGATGGACGCCAGCACTGCTGCGCGCAGTGGGTTTTGCGTGGTACGTGTCAGTGGCAGGCGGTACAAGCCCACCACCACCGCCAGCGCGACCGGCACGATGGCTGTGCCACCGCCCGCGCGCATTGCCCACGTCAAAAGTGCGCGGTGCTCAACCGAGCTGATGTCATACGCCAGATAGGCCCAAGGCGTGACAAACACCCCGACCAACGCCAACCCAAACATAAACAGCGCAACGCGCGGGCTCAAGCGCAGGCGCGCACCACAGGCATTCGCCAGCCACAGCCAGCCCACCAGCATGAGCAGCGTCCAGGTAAATTGCAAGGCGTGGCCGCCCCCCCAGAACAGGATTTCGTAGTACGCCTTGCCAGCGAGAGACAACGGAAGTTGCACGAACGACCAGCCAAACGCAAGAAGCGCCACCACCGTGGCCACCGCCGCGGCGCTCAGACCGAAACCAAGCGCACCGCGCCCGCCAAATGCCATGCCAAGCCGCGGCGCCACCAGAAGGCTGCGCAGCGCCAGCACCCCCACGCCCAAGCCGAACACCACCAGGCCAACCAGGAACAGGGGCGAACTCAGCACGGGGATGTAGTTGGCCATGATGGGTTCGCCAGCATCCAAGAAAGGTGCTGCTGCCATCGCCAGCGTACCGGCTGCACAGGTCCACAGCGCCGCCCAGGCCCAGCCTATCGCCCGGCTGCTGCCGTGCAGACTCCAGAGCAGGCCCGCCATGGCCATGAACCACACCAGCACCGAAAGGTCCACATGCAGCACCAGTGAGGTGTGGAAGAAGTCGGCCGCAGGCAGCAGCCGGTTCACACCCGGTGTGCGCGAGAGCACAAGCAAGATAGAAAACAGGCCCGAACCCACCAAGGCCAGCAGACCGAGCCAGAGCCAGCTGCGCGCCAGCGCACGGCGCGCGTCCTGTGGAACCGCAATCGAATAGTCGGCAGCAGCGACCGCCGGCAAAGGCCGTGCAGAGGCCGTTGCGGTGGCGACCCGTGGCGATGGGGCCATGGCGCTCATAGCAGGACGATGCCCCCGCGTTCAGCGTCGAAGTCAATCACCAGGACCTGGGCGGGTTTGAGCTCGACAGTGGCTTCGTGCTGGTGGTTGAACCCACTGGTCGCAGTAGTGTCGCGCATGCGCACGCTGATGCGGTGCGTGCCTGCCGGCACCTCGAGCCGCTTGTACACCGTAGAGGCGCCGTCACGCGAGAGCCCGGAAGGCGCAGCCGTGTAGCGATAGGCAGGAGCGCCATCAATATCGAGCTCCACCGCTACCGGCGCGCGCTCACGCTCACACTTGAGGGGCGCGCGCATGTTGGGTGCCAGCTTGGCAAGCTCTTCAGCGGTGTAAGGGCGGCACTCGGCAATTCGTTGGCCGTGGTGGACGAAACTCAGCTTGATCAGCGCCTCATCCGCCTCAAGCGGCGCGTACGCCGGCCACCGCGAAAAAAGGCCTACCAACAGCGCAAAACTGCCATACAGCAGCGCCTGACCTGCCAGGACAAAAAGGCGATTCATGCAGAAGACTCCAAAGATACAAAAGGTTCCGTCCCGCGCGCACGCAGGGCTGTGAGCGCGGCGGCGAGTGCGGCCTCGTCCCCGGCATCGGCTGCCACCAGCGCCCACGCCTGCGGCGGTACGCTGGCACGCAGGCGTGGTTCGCGCAGGCCTTGCAGGCGCTCACGCGTCCAACGCTCGCCCAGGCGGAAGGCGCAGCCGCCTTCGCGGCAGGTCACGATGAGCACGCCGCTGGCACCCGCGCGCAGGGCGTATTCAATAAAGGACGGCGGCAACAGACCCGTGCATACCAGGGGCAGTGTGAGAACGTCGGCAGCGTGCAGAGCGCCCAATTGTGCGCCTTGCGCACAGCCGAACACGACATAGCGCTGCGGACCTGGCAGCGCCGCCAGGCCATCTTGCATCTGCTGTCGGAGCGCATCAATGGGCCACTGCGGCATGTCGATGCCCGTGTGCAATACCTGCGCGCTACGAAACGGCGTGGACGAAGGGCAGGAGCCGACACAGATGCCGCAACTGGCGCACAGGTCGCTGCGCACTTCCGCCAGCTCCATGCCCACGCGGCCGCTGGGGTGCGGCACCATGGTGATAGCGGCGTAGGGACAATCTTCCACGCAGCGGCGGCAACCGCTGCAGTGGGCGGGGTCCACCTCGGCCACAGGCTGCGCCAGCGCCATCGGTCGCCAAGCAGTGTGCGAGCTCGCTGGCACGTCCGCACCTGCGCGCAGCGCCTGCACTTCAGGCTGCACGCTGCGCCGCCCGACGCCGATCCAGGGCAGCGCCAGCAGAAAAGTCAGAGAGAGACCCAGCAAGGCCCACACCATCCCGGCCGACGTCGCGGCGGTGAGCGGGTGAATAAACAGCAGCCACCAGTCATACGCCAGAGATGCTGGCACGGTGCTCAGATCGGCGGGGCCCTGGCTGCGCACGGGCAAGAACGCCGCCACTAAAAGCAGAGCAAGTACCGTACCGATCGCCAGCACTCGTGGCGGAAACACTGCCGCACGGCTGATGCGCTGTACATGGAACCACAGGCCAAAAACCAGCAGCAACGGTACCCCGAGGTGAATAAAAACGAACAGCGAGAACAACCGGTCGTTCAACTGCGTTCCGCTGAGAAAATTGCGTGCCAGCGGTGAAGCCAGACCCGGCAAAGCGTCCAGCCACTCAGCCGTCGCGGTCGCGGAAAACTGCCCCAGGCGGTCCCAATTGAGCCAAAAACCACCGATGGCGCAGACGAACATCAGCGGCAAAAGCGGTACGCCGGTCACCCACGAAGCAGCACGAAAACTCCGAAAGCGCCCCAACATCCATTCGCGCAGCAGATGGACCAGCACCACCAGCACCAT
>JBQMQB010000052.1:6784-10485 GCA_052172715.1 Giesbergeria sp.
ATCATCATGACGATGAAGAAGGTTACGCCACCTGCAATCTGGATCGGCAAGGTGTAGTCCACCCGGTAACCGCCGGTCTTTGGGTCGTACACGGTGCACACGAGGCGAATGCGCTCGAACATGGTGTCGAGCACCCGCTCGTTAAACACTGGGGAGCCGGCCAGCAGCAGCCGCAGCGGTTCTCCAAGGTCGGCCGCGTTGAGCTGCTCGCCATAAATCTGCCGCACGATGCGGCCTTGCGAATCCACCAGACTGAGCTGCAGGACGTGGTCAAAGCCAGCCGGGGAGGACTGGTACAGAAAACCGAAGTCGCGCGTCAGCGCCGGTACATCGGCAGCGCGAGGGCTCAAGAACTCCCAATTGTCGGAACGAATGTGAAATTGCGCAGCGAAAGCCTTCAGCGCCTCGGGCGAATCCTCAGGCTGGTTGAACCCTATGCTCACTACGTTGAACTGCCCAGGGCCAACACTTTTTTGAAGCGATTCCACTGCCTGCTGCAGCGCCCGCGTAGTGCCGGGGCAGATTTGAAAGCAGCCGGTGTAAATGAAGCTCACAAGAAGCGGCTTGCCCTTGTAGTTCGACAGCGCGACCGTGCGCCCGGCGCGGTCGCGAAACAGGTGCTCGCCCAGTTCTCTTCCTACGGCGTCCTGGCTGGCTCGCACAGCGAGGCGCGTATCAAGGCCCAGTGCAGGCGCTTCTAACTCATGCGTTGTCGCCTGCGCAGGCAATGACAGAGTGCCGATCGCCCCAAGCAGCCACGCCATGAATAGCGCGGCGAGAGGTCTTCGGCATTGCATGGGCACACCTCGCTTAGCGGACCATGCCGTCCACGCAGGCGGCCACGAGCAGGGTGCTGAGTTGAATCAAGGAAGCAAAGAACGCCGACATCGCGTGCGGCCGAGTGACTTCGCGGGCAAGTATCCACGCTTTGTAGACGAAATGCACACCGCCGCCGAGCGCCCCGACAGCATAAATCGGCCCTGCGCCCCAGAACACGGGAAGCAAAGACGCTACCAGCAGTGCAACCGTACTGAACAGCACAATGCGTGCAGCGCGTTCGTTACCGACCACCACGGGCAGCATGGGAACGCCCGCTTCTGCATAGTCGGCGCGATTGGCAATGGCGAGCGCCCAGAAGTGCGGCGGCGTCCACAGGAACAGGACCAAAGCGAGCAGCATGGGCAGCGGCCCAAGTGCCGGGTCGACAGCAGCCGCACCCGCCAGCACCGCGAAACTGCCGGCCAGCCCACCTACCACGATGTTCATCGCGCTGCGCCGCTTGAGCCATACGGTGTACACAACGGCGTAGAAAAACGCCCCCAGGAACACGTACACCGCCGCCGCTCCATTGAGCACCAACCACGCAGCCGCCACCGCGCCCACCAGCATGGCGGCCATCAGCACCAGCCACGCCGGGTGGTGCGGCAGCGCACCGGTGACAAAGGCACGCCGACGTGTGCGCGCCATGAGCTGGTCGCTTTTGTGCTCAAAGTATTGGTTGAAGGCACCGGCACTGGCCGACGCCACCAGCACCGACAGCGCGAGCACCAGGACCTGCAGCCAGCTGGGCGCCTGGCCAGGCGTCACCACCATGCCCACCAAGGCCGTAACCATGATGAGCGAGCCAATGCGCAGCTTGAACAGCGAGATCACATCGCGCGTGCGCTGCACAGCCAAGCTGCGCGTAGGGTGAAGCGTGTCGGTGTGCATTGCGCGCCTTCCGTTCAGGACATGCCCCACAGCTGGGCGAGGTACTTCCAGTTGATGAAGTAGTACAAGATGAAGGCCACCAGGAACACCATGGCCAGCACGAAGCTCCCAGGCGCTACCAAACCAGCCGAACCATAAACTTGGGCAGGGGCAGAAGGTGCCGTCGGAGGAATCGGCGTGAAGCGTGGGCTGACCACGCCTTGATCCAGCTTCTTGCCCCACAGCAGCGACCCGACTGTGATGTAGATGTACAACCCGCCACCAATGATGGCCGAGATGCCACCGATGCCGACAAGCCCCATCATCAAGTAAGCCGCGCCTGGCCATTCATACGCCAGTGCCGCACCGCTGAAGGCCATGTCCCAGTGCCTGCGCGAAACACCCAGAGTGCCGGCGCCCATCATGACCAGGCAGAAGAAGTACATCGAGAAACCGAAGAGGTACGGCTGAATTTTGGCCAGACCGGGGGAAATCGTCTCGCGCTTGAACAGCACGGGAATCAGGTAGTACGTCAGCGCCATGAAGGTCAGCGTGGTACCCACGACCACCGTCGCGTGGAAGTGCCCAGGCACATAGATGGTGTTGTGGATGATGAGGTTGAGCTGCTCAGTGCCCATCATCACGCCCGAGATGCCACCCAGGAAACCAAAACCGACGATAGAGATGAACACCCCCGAGAAAGTCGGGTTGCCCCAAGGTGCCTTGCGCAGCCATTCAAACAAACCTTTGTTGTAGCCCTTGGCGCGTTGCGCCACTTCCATAGCCCCGGGAACTGTCAACCCGTGGATCATCGAAGCCAACACGGCAAAGTACATAAAGTAGCTGGTGTTCACAATCTTCCACTCAGTGCTGACGCCGGGGTCGGCCAACAGGTGGTGCGCACTGGCGAGCTGCAAGAACAGAATGTAGAGCAGGAAGGCGCCGCGACTAACGCGCTCCGACATGGGCTTTGCGCCAAAAGCGAGCGCAGCCACCAGGTACCAGATGGAAATGTGTGCGGCGACGTTGATCTGCTGCGACGAGTGACCGAAGGCCCACCAGATGGTCCGGTAAACCAGCGGGTCGACGTTGCTGATGAGGCCGAGGGCCAAAAGATACGTGGGAATCAGGATGATGGCGCCGGAGACGATGGTGAACACCGCGATGATCGCCGCCACAATGGCGCCGAAGGTCACCAGCGGCACCGACCCTTGATAGGTCTTGTCGCGCTTTGCCACCACCAAGGTGCCAAAGAACACGAAGCAGGCGATCAACGCACCAACAGCGAAGAGGATCAGGCCCAGGTAGAACCAAGGCGTGGCCATCATCGGCACGTAGGACGTCATCATTACGCTGGAACCACCGCGGAACACGTCGATGTTGTTCATGACGGCGCCAATCAGCATCAGCGCGTAGGCGAGCCATGCCATCCTGGGCGTGGCGATGCGACAACGCAGCAGCGTCGACGCACAGAAGTACAGCACTGCTACCTCAAAGAAGATCATCCAGAAGATGAGCATGTTGATGCCGTGCGCGGTGAGCACCAGATAGAAAGTGTCGGCAGCCAGCCAGTGCACGGCGGGCCAGCGCGTTAGCACCACGCCAATGGCGAGGATGCCGCCAACGAGCAGCGCGACGACGGCAGTCACCGCGTTGAAAATCATCAAGCGCTCGGCTTGGCGCTCGAACTGAAGACCCGAACGCGGGCAGGTTCGGTAGGTCGTGGCGCTGCCTGAGGCAAGCGCGGCAGAAGTTGCGGCCATTAGGTTGTGCTCCTGCTATTTGACGTAGAGGCGTCCCACCATGGTGTGGTGGTTGATGCCGCAAAACTCGTTGCACACGATCGAAAACTGGCCCGACTGGTTGGGCGTGATCTTCATGACGTGCTCGTACCCAGGTACCACCTGAATATTGATGTTGGTTGGCTGCAGGGAGAAACCGTGGTTGTAGTCCATAGACGTCATGTGCAGTTTGTAGGTTTTGTCTTTTTCAAGCTCGAGAATGGGCCACCA
>JBQMQB010000053.1:0-6279 GCA_052172715.1 Giesbergeria sp.
GCGGCGTGTGATAGCGCGGTCTCGGGCGGTCTGCTGCGTTGCGTTTCACAGCCAAATAGCAACGGCTATTGGCTGTGAAACACGCCTTGCATCCCATTCCGATCCGCACTACACCCGCTTGCGTAGAGTCATGCAGGACATCCTTAAGTCCGCCTGAATGAATGGCGCGCAAACGGACTGAAGCGGAACCTGGCCATTGGCCCTACTGCGCTGATGCACTGCGCCAAGCGCGGCTTTGAGCAGCACTATTTGGCGCCGTAGCGTTAGGCGGCTGGCACTTCTGGTGAGTCCGCAGCGCCTGTAGCGTCAGCATCTGGCACTGAGCCAGCTTCGGGTTCCACTGCGATCGCAGGCGCGCTCTCAGCCGCCTGCGCCGCCGCAAGCCTCTCGCGCGCATTGACCACCGAGCGCAGTACGGCGCGCATGTCCAGGCCATACATGTCGGCAAAGGCTTCCACGCTCTGGCCGCTGGCTTCGAAGGTGCGCAGCAGGGCTTCGTCTTTTGCCGCACGGGCGGCCAGTTCGGCGAAGGCTTCTTCCAGCACGGCGTTGGCTGCCTCGTCGCGCGTGCGCACGCGCTCGGCGTAGTCCTCACGCGAGAGGCCGCTCGCTTCGATGTTGTCTACGATGCGTGCGCGCAGCCGGGGTAGCAGATCGTCCTGGCCGCGCCCTTGGCGGCGTTTGTAGACCTCAACCAGCGCATGGTGCACATGCTCGGGGGCCATAGCCTCCACCGGCTCACCCTGCAGATCGTGGCGCTGCTGGCCCGAGGCCACCGCCTGTAGGTAGCGCGTGGAGCGGGTGTGGATGGCCAGCGCCTGCTTGAGCGCCTCTTTCTCGAACGCCTCGGGGTGCGCCGCCATCAGGTCCTGAAAAATGCCGCGCTTGAGCGGGCGGAACACCGCGCCAAACAAGGCTGGGTAAAGGCCTGCAAGCTGCTCAAGCGCCGGCGGCACCGGGCGCTGCGCGCGGCGCTGGGGGGCCTCGGCACCGGGGGCGGAGGCGCCGGGCTCGGGGCGCACGCCACGTCCACGGCCACCACGCGCTCTGGGGGGCTTGCCCTGGGCAGCGTCGGCGCTGCGCTCGGGCGCCTGGGGCACGGGTGCAGCGGCAGGCGTCGGGTCTTGTGGCACGGTGGAAGCGTCGTTCTCGGTCATAGCGGTCGGCGTTGGGGGAAACCCCGATCATGCCAGCGCGCGCGCGCCACCCTTTTTGCGTCAGCCGCGCAGCGCTCGCCGGTACTGCATGGCTTCGGCCACATGCGCGATCTGCGTGCCCTCTGCGCCCGCCAGATCGGCAATGGTGCGTGCCACCTTGAGGGCGCGGTGTGTGGCCCGCGCCGACCATCCCAGGCGCACCGCTGCGGTCTGTAAAAACTGCGCTGCGGCGGCGTCCAGCGCGACCTGCGTGTCGATCTGCTGGCCGTGCAGTGCCTGGTTGGCGCAGCCCTGGCGCGCCATGGCCCGCTCGCGTGCCTGCCCTACCCGCACCCGCACGGCGCTGCTGGCTTCGCCGGGCGGCGCGCCCAGCAATTCGGTGGCGGGCAGCGCCGGCACTTCAATGTGCAAATCGATGCGGTCAAGCAACGGGCCGGAAAGGCGGGCCTGGTAGCGCCCCACCTGTTCAGGCGAGCAGCGGCAGGCGCGCTGCGCCGAGCCCAAAAAGCCGCAGGGGCAAGGGTTCATGGCGGCAATGAGCTGAAAGCGCGCCGGGAACTCGGCGCGCTGCGCGGCCCGGGCAATGGTGATGTGGCCGGTTTCCAGCGGCTCGCGCAGTGCTTCGAGCGCGGCTCGTGGAAACTCAGGCAGTTCGTCGAGGAACAACACACCGTGGTGGGCCAGCGAGATTTCGCCCGGCCGGGGCGGTGAGCCCCCGCCGACCAGCGCCACGGCGCTTGCGGTGTGGTGCGGGCTGCAGGTGGGGCGCTGGGCCCAATGCTCGATCGCGAAGCGGCCGGCAAGGCTGGCGACAGCGGCGCTTTCAAGCGCCTCAGTCACCGTCATGTCGGGCAGGATGCCGGCAAACCGCTGCGCCAACATGGATTTGCCAGAGCCTGGTGGCCCCATGAGCAACAGGCTGTGGCCCCCCGCAGCGGCGATCTCAAGCGCACGGCGCGCACCCGCCTGGCCTTTGACGTCGGCCAGATCGGGGTAGTGCGGTTGTGCCACTTGCGGCGTGGCCTGCATGCGCAGCCAGCCGTCGCCAGTCGCGTCCACCCCTTGCTCCTCACCGACCACCGGCAGAAAGGCGCGCACCACGTCGAGCAAGTGGCGGGCCCGCCAGACCGAGCTGCCAGGCACCAATGCGGCCTCTTCCGCGCTGCCGGGCGGGAGCACCAGCTGCACCTCTGCCTGTCCGTGCAGGGCCAGGCTGGTGGCCAGCGCACCGCGCACCGCCCGCAGTTCACCGGACAGCGAGAGCTCACCCGCGAACTCCCAGCCGGCCAGCCGCGCGGCGGCGATCTGCCCGCTGGCGGCGAGGATGCCCAACGCGATCGGCAGATCAAAGCGACCCGAATCCTTGGGCAAGTCGGCCGGTGCCAGGTTGACGGTGATGCGCTTGTTGTGGGGAAATTCCAGCCCCGCGTTCTGAAGGGCCGAGCGCACGCGCTCGCGCGCCTCCTTCACTTCGACATCCGCAAGCCCTACCAAGGTGAAGCTGGGCAAGCCATTGGCCAGATGCACCTCCACGGTAACCGACGGCGCGCGCAGCCCCAGCAGGGCGCGGCTTTGCACCAAAGCAAGACTCATGAACGTGTGACTCCCCATTGCGGTGCGTGCCCGGTCGGGCCGAGCCGCCACAGACAGTGCCGTGGGGCCGTGGACGCGTGTTTTCCCAGAGCATGCCACAGGGAAATCGGCGTTGGCACGCTCCCTGCTTAGGTGTGTGCATCCCTGCGGAACAAGTCCCTCACGCGGCACGCGTTCTGCCCACCCTGACCAAGACTCTTTGAAAGGAGCCGCGCCATGAAAATGGTCACCGCCATCATCAAACCCTTCAAGCTCGACGAGGTGCGCGAAGCCCTCTCAGACATCGGCGTGCAAGGCATCACCGTCACCGAGGTCAAGGGCTTTGGCCGCCAGAAGGGCCATACCGAGCTGTACCGCGGCGCCGAGTACGTGGTCGACTTTTTGCCAAAGGTCAAGCTTGAAGCCGCCGTAGCCGACGAGATGGTCGAGCGCGTCATTGAAGCCATCGAGGGCGCGGCGCGGACTGGAAAGATCGGCGACGGCAAGATTTTTGTGGCCGATCTGGAACAGGTGGTGCGCATTCGCACCGGCGAGACGGGGCAGGAGGCGCTCTAAAACCCGCCACCCTCTTCCGAAAATCTTCCGTGAGAACACCGCCATGAAAACCTTCATTGCTTCCCTGTTGCTGGGGTTTGCCGCGCTCGCGCTTGGGCCGCTGGCCCTGGCCCAGAATGCAGCGACACCCGTAGCAACCGCCGCCGCTGCAGCGACCGAAAGCGCCATGCCAGTCGCGCAGCCGCAACCACCCAAGCTCGATTCCGGCGATACCGCATGGATGCTCACCTCCACCCTGCTGGTGGTCCTGATGGTGATTCCTGGCCTGGCGCTGTTCTACGGCGGCCTGGCGCGCTCAAAGAACATGCTCTCGGTGCTGGTGCAGGTATTCGTCGTCTTCTCACTCATCACCGTGCTCTGGGCGATCTACGGCTACAGCCTGACATTCTCTGGCGAGGGTCGGTTCTTCGGTGACTTGGACAAGCTGTTCCTCAAGGGCATTGCGCCGGACACGCTCTCCACCCTGCTTCCGACCATTCCTGAATATGTGTTCATCGCCTTTCAATCGACCTTTGCCGCCATCACCGTGGCGCTGATCGTGGGCTCGTTTGCCGAGCGCATTCGCTTCTCGGCTGTGCTGATTTTTTCGGTGTTGTGGTTCAGCTTCAGCTACATCCCCATGGCGCACATGGTGTGGGGCGGTGGTCTGCTGGGCAAAGAGGGCGCGCTCGATTTTGCCGGCGGCACGGTGGTGCACATCAACGCCGGTATGGCAGGACTGGTGGGCGCCTACATGGTGGGCAAGCGCATTGGCTTTGGCAAAGAGGCGCTCACGCCACACAGCCTGACGTTGACCATGGTCGGCGCATCACTCTTGTGGGTGGGTTGGTTTGGCTTCAACGCGGGTTCGGCGGGTGCCGCCAACGGCACTGCGGGGCTCGCCTTCATCAACACCACACTGGCCACGGCTGCGGCAGCACTGTCCTGGCTTGCCGGTGAGGCGCTGCACAAGGGCAAGGCGTCGATGCTGGGCGCGGCCTCGGGTGCAGTGGCCGGGCTGGTGGCAGTCACGCCTGCGGCCGGCTTCGTCGGCCCCATGGGCGCCCTCGTGCTGGGGCTGCTCGCGGGCTTGGTGTGCCTGTGGGGAGTGAGCGGGCTCAAGCGCATGCTGGGTGCCGACGACGCGTTTGACGTGTTCGGCGTGCATGGCGTGGGCGGCATCCTGGGCGCCATCCTAACGGGGGTGTTTGCGTCACAAAGTCTGGGCGGCACCGGCGGCCTGACCCCCGACACTTTCGCCATGGGTGCGCAGGTGTGGATTCAAACAAAGAGCGTGCTGATCACGCTGGTGTGGTCCAGTGTGGTGGCCTTCGTCAGCTACAAGATTGCCGATGTACTGGTCGGGCTGCGCGTGCCCGAAGAAGCCGAGCGCGAAGGCCTCGACATCACCGCGCACGGAGAGACCGCCTACAGCCGGTGATGCCCCAAAAACCCGACGAGCTCCGAGTAGCGCCGCAGCCAAACTTTAGGTATGCTGATTGCCAGCTCTCTGTCCTCCTCGGGATTCGGGCCCGCCCTGCGGCGGGCCCTTTTTTACGCCCGGAACGGCTTTACGAGAGAAATCGACTCCCACCGCAATACCATCGTGACTTTATAGCTATTTTTTTAATAGCCTCCTAACACCCACTGCTTGCGCTAAATTGCTGACATGTCTCCCGAACCGTCTTGGCACCCGCTCTCCCACACACCCAACGCGTTGGGTGAATCACCTTTCTGGAGCGCCTTTGACGCGCAGCTCTACTGGGTAGACATCGCAGGCCGCGCGGCCCTGCGCGCCGACCCGACGACAGGCGTTAGCGAACGCTGGCCCCTTCCGGACGAGCCCGGCTGCATCGCCCCGGCGGTGAGCGCGGGTGTGGCCAGCGGCTGGGTACTGGCGCTGCGCAGCGGCATTTACCGCGCACGACACTGGGGCGGCGAGCTGCTGCGCATCGCACAGCTCCCCTACGACCCAGCGCACGAACGCGCCAACGACGGCAAGTGCGACCCGCTGGGACGCTTTTGGGTGGGGACCCGCGACGAGCGCCCCGGTGGCCAGGGTGCCGCGATGTACTGCATCGACGCCCGCAGCAGCGCGGGCACCGCGCAGGTGCACCGCATGTGGGGCGGCGCCGGCACGCTCAATGGCCTGGCCTGGTCGCCCAACCACCGCAGCCTGTACAGCGCAGATACACCCACACACCGCATCGAGGTACGCGACTGGCGCGGTGCCGACCACACGCCCGGACCAGCGCACCTCCTGCACCAATTCGCGCCCAAACCCAGCGGCTGGCCAGCGGACAACGCCGCAGCCTATGGCGGCCGCCCCGACGGTGCAACGGTGGATGTAGATGGAAACTACTGGTGCGCCATGTACGAAGGCGGCCGGGTGCTGCAGCTCTCGCCCGCTGGTGAACTGCTGCGCGAAATCACCACCCCGGTGGTCTGCCCTACCATGGTGTGCCTGGGCGGGCCAGAAGGGCGCACGCTTTTCGTCACGACCGCGCGCCACGGACGCTCGCAAGAGGAGCTGGCGCGCACGCCGCTGGCGGGACAGGTGCTGGTGCTAGAGCAGGCAGTTGAGGCGCCCGGCCTGCCGGTGAATGCCTTTGAGGATGCGCAAGATCCAGACTGACGTCCTATAAAAAACTAAAAGTGATAGCTATAAAGTCAATGCAAACAAGAGGCAGGTCGGCGTTTTCTTCGAAACTCTCGACTTGGCAATGTGCCGTATACGGATCGGTCCCCTCGGCCCTGCTGCACGGTTGCCGCGCAATACAGAGGCCCCCATGCCCCACCTGACGCTGGTGCCCGTGAACGCCGGCGTAGTGGCCGTGCATCTGACGAACGGGGAACCCGTTGGCCAGCTCAAGCACATTGGCGGCGTGTGGAAATTCAAGGCAATGGGCTACGAGGACGGCAGCCTGGTTCCTGGCGGAGGCCCGCTGACCCACCAGCACAACCGCTGCTTCGCGACCCTGGACGAGGCCGAACT
>JBQMQB010000053.1:6379-10427 GCA_052172715.1 Giesbergeria sp.
CTCCTCGCTGCCTCACCTCTCACAGCTGCTGCCCAAGCGCCTGTGCGCATCCTGACTGAGGAGTACCCGCCGTACAACTACACCGACCAAGGAAAGATCACCGGCCTGAGCACGGAAGTGGTCATGGCGGTGCTGCAGGAACTCAAGTTGCGCGGCGATTTTCAGTCTCTTCCTTGGGCGCGCGCCTACGAGACCGCGCGCAACACGCCCGACGTACTCATCTACAGCATCGGCCGCACGCCGGAGCGGGACAAATCGTTTAAATGGGTGGGGGTCATCGCGACGACGAACTACTACCTGTTCGGCCGACCAGGAAGAACCTACCATGTCGATTCACTCGAAGCTGCCAAAAAATACCGCATCGCCACTGTGAATGAGGACGTGGGTGAAGAGTTTCTCCTGTCCCGCGGTTTTGTCAAAGGGCAGAACTTACAGCCTAGCGTGAAGTACGAGCTAAATTACGAAAAGCTCAAGATGGATCGCGTCGACCTGTGGATCATGGACGAGTTGACCGCCAGTTACCTGGCGCGCCAGGCGGGTGACGATCCGGCAAAAACGCTGCTCCGGGTTTACCGCATTCCTGAGCTCACCAACGATGAGTCTTACATGGCCTTTGGCAAGCAGACACCCGACGCTACCGTGGAGAAATTTCGCCACGCACTGGAAACCGTCAAACGAAGTGGTCGGTACGAGCAGCTGCAGCGCAAATGGAAGTAAATACTTCACTGGGTAGCACCGTGCCTGCCCATCGTCCGCCAGCGACGCCGCCTCCACCACCTGGGCGCCAACGGTCACTCGGTTCGCGTTTGGTATGGGCCACACTGGTTTTTTGTACGCTTTTCATTTTGGTTTCGGTCGCGGCGTTAACTTGGTCGGCGTGGAACGCGGGTCGGGCACGCATGGACGCCGAACTCGCACAAATCGAGCAGATCTACAGCGGCACCTTGTCCAAGGCTATTTGGGAGCTTGACCGCGAAGCGCTGCATGCACACGTACAAAGCGTGCGTGAGGTTCCGGCAGTGGGAAGCATCGCCGTGCAGGTAACCCTCGCAAATCGCCCCGTCGAAGTGTTTGAAGCTTCTCGCTCCGATTGGACGGGGCCAGGACGGGCGCCCACACGCCATTTGACACTCACTTACGAGCCCTACCCAGGCGCGCGCGAAACTGTCGGGGAATTGGTACTACAGGGCAATGAACGCGTCCTGTGGCAACAGCTAGGCCGGGAACTATTCACAATCGTGGCGGCGCAGCTGCTGCAGTCGCTCATGCTCGCCGGTCTCATCATGCTGATGTTCAATCGCATGGTGACGGTGCATGTACAGCGCATCGCGACGCACCTTGCGAAGATGGGGCCGGAAAATCTTACCGCCCAGCTGCACCTGGACCGCCCCCACCAACCGCAGGACGAACTGACCCAGCTCGAATCTGGCGTCAACCATTTGCAGGCGAGTCTGGCTACCCACCTAGAAAGCCAGCGGCGCTACGAGCAAGAGCTCGCCAATCACCGCGACCATCTTGCTCGGCTGGTCACGGAGCGCACAGCAGAATTGCAGACCGCCAATGCACGCCTGCAAAACCTGGCCCGAACCGACCCGCTAACGGGCCTGCCCAACCGTCGGCACTTCGACGAAACCAAAGCCGTGGAAATGCGCCGCGCCCGGCGCAACAACCAGAGCCTGGCTCTGCTCATTTGCGACATCGACTGTTTCAAAGACTACAACGACCACTACGGCCATGCCATGGGCGACCAGTGCCTCAGCGTGGTGGCGCACACCTTGCAAGCCCGCCTGGCGCGCGCCGGGGATGTGGCGGCGCGCATCGGCGGCGAAGAGTTTGGCGTGATCCTGCCCAACACCGACACTGCGGGCGGTCACCTACTGGCCCAGCGCCTAGTAGAGGCGGTGGCCGAGTGCGGCATTGAACACCTGTATTCACCGGCAGCAAAGGTGGTGACGATCAGCATTGGCTTGGCCGTATTGTCCGCCGATGCCAATGACGACTTTGACACCTTGTTCCAGCGTGCCGACGAAGCCCTGTACAGAGCCAAGGCTGCCGGGCGCAACCAAGTGGCCGGACCCAACCATTCACCCATCGGATAGCCACAGGAAAAGCACCATGCGATACAGCATTTTCTGGTTCTGGATGCTCACACTGGGTGCTGCGGCGCAGGCACAGACCATCGAGGCGGTCACCGAAACCACGCCGTACACCTACATGGCCAATGGCAAGGTGGTGGGCACAGCGACCGAGGTGGTGGAGCTGACCTTGCAACGCGCGGGCTTTGCGAACCACAGCGTGCACGTGTACCCCTGGGCAAGGGCCTACGACGCGGCGCTCAAAGAACCCAATGTGCTCATCTTCCTGATAGCGCGCACCCCAGCGCGCGAGCAGCAGTTTCACTGGGCCGGTGAGATCATGAAAATCCAGTACCACCTGTACCGGCTCAAGTCCCGCCCTCTCGCCATTGGTACGCTGGACTCCGCCAAGGCCTACACAGTCGGCGTGATGCGCGACGATGTTCGCCAGCAGTACCTACAAGCCAAAGGGTTCGAGCGCCTGGTGGTGTCGGCACAATCGCTGGACAATTTCCAGAAATTGCTGCGCGGCCAAGTCGACCTGGTGCCCCTGACCTCCGACGATGCCGTCTCGCTGTGCCAGCAGACAGGCTTCAACTGCGCCGATCTGGTACGCGTACTCACCCTCGACGAAGCCTCCACTGGCCTGTACATGGCCTACAGCCTCCAGACCCCACCGGAGGTGGTTCAGCGCACAAAAGCCGCCTTCAACCAACTCAAAGCCGAAGGGCAGGTGCGACGCATCATGGACCGCACTCCCTGAAAAAACTGGGATCAATTCCCAACCGCCCGCTAAGGACGCTCACGC
This sequence comes from Giesbergeria sp., assembly GCA_052172715.1. GTDB lineage: Bacteria > Pseudomonadota > Gammaproteobacteria > Burkholderiales > Burkholderiaceae_C > Simplicispira. The sequence goes on from JBQMQB010000053.1 coordinate 9,263, forward strand.
CGGGCGTGCAGAAAATTCACGCGGCCAGCCAAAGCCCTGCGCGTACTATAGGTCGCCATGGAAAGCACCCTCTCCCACCTGATCGACCGCGTGCGCACCGCCGCCACCGAAGCTCGGGCCCTGCAGGTTCGCGGCAGTGCCAGCAAAGGGCACCTCGCGTGTGCGCCGCACCAAGGCGAGTTGCTCGATACCCGCGCGCATGCCGGAGTCACCAGTTACGAGCCCAGTGAACTGGTGGTCACCGCGCGCGCCGGTACACCGCTGGTCGAGCTTGAGGCGCTGCTGACCGAGCAGCAGCAGTGCCTCTCCTTCGAGCCACCGCATTTCGGGCCTGGGGCCACGGTGGGCGGAATGGTGGCAGCGGGGCTCTCGGGTCCGGCGCGCGCCAGCGTGGGGGCGGTGCGCGACTACATGCTGGGCGTCTCCATCATCAACGGGCGAGGCGAAGCATTGACCTTTGGTGGCCAGGTGATGAAAAACGTCGCAGGCTACGACGTCTCGCGCCTGATGGTCGGCAGTTGGGGAACGCTCGGCGTGATCACCGAGGTCAGCCTGAAAGTGCTGCCAGTGGCCACTGCCGAGGCCACGCTGGCCTTTGAATGCAACCAAGCCGAGGCACTTGACCGGCTAAACGCCTGGGGTGGCCAACCCCTGCCACTCAATGCCAGTTGCTGGATCGAAAACGCGGATGCCGGACGCCTGTATGTGCGCCTGCGCGGTGCCGCGGCTGCTGTGGAAGCGGCCTGTCACAGCATGGGAGGCGAGCGCAGGCAGAACACCGAGGCGGCCGCCGACTGGCAGGCTTGCCGCGAGCAACAGCTGCCTTGGTTTGCACGGCGCTCGCCGGAACACGCACTTTGGCGGCTGTCGGTGCCGCAGACTGCGCCTGTGCTCGCCCTGCCGCCCGGCATAGCGGCCCCCCTGGTGGAGTGGCATGGCGGTCTGCGCTGGGTGCAGGCGGGAATGGAGCACGGCCCCACGCTGCGGCGACTGGCTCAAGCAGCAGGCGGAAACGCTTCGTTATTTATAGCTGCAAGCGCTTATTCAATAAGCGCCGAAGGCCATTCTGAGCCTCTCTCTCCAGCCTTGCAAAAGATTCACACGCAGCTGCGCCAGGCATTCGACCCTGTCGGCATCTTTAGCCCTGGCTGCATGAGCAGGTGCT
>JBQMQB010000054.1:0-3440 GCA_052172715.1 Giesbergeria sp.
GGCGAGCGGGCGCAACCGGGTGTGTGTTGGATAAGTCCGTGCCAACAAGGCGTTGTTAGATTCAAAGTAAAGACCGTTTGGACGCGTCTTTGCATGCCACCTGTAGGGACCAGGCCGTAGCGGCCGGGGCCATCACGCTTCAGCAGCGGCCATCGGTAGGCACAGGCGCAGCCGTGCACCGCCCAAAGGCGACGTCTGGGCCTGCACGCTGCCGCCGTAGGTCTCGGCCAGCGCGCGCACGATGTCCAGCCCCAGGCCGGAGCCGGGGCGCTGCTCGTCGAGCTGTACGCCGCGCTCGAACATGTGCTCGCGCTCTGCTTCGGGAATGCCAGGGCCATCGTCGTCAATGGTGAAGCACAACTGCCCCTCTGATAACAGCACATCGACCACCACGCGCTGGCGCGCCGACTTGCCTGCGTTGTCGATCAGGTTGCCCAGCAGTTCATACAGGTCTTGCTCTTCGCCGCGAAAGGCCAAGTCCTGCGCCTGCGGCGCGAGTTCAAACGACAAGTCGCGCTCGCCGTGCAAGCGCAGCATAGTGCGCAGCAGTGCGCGCAGCGGTGGCAACACGGGGGTGCAGAGCCCCGTGGCGCGCACGGCGGCGGCGGCGCGGGCGCGGGCGAGGTGGTAGTCCACCTGGCGGCGCGCGGTGGCCACCTGTTCTTGCACCAGCAGCGCCAGCGGGCCGTGCTCTTGCGCGGCGGCGTTGGCGAGGATGGACAGCGGCGTGTGCACGGCGTGCGCCAGGTTGCCGGCCTGGGTGCGGGCGCGCTGCACCATGTCGGCGTTCTCGCGCAGCACGTGGTTGAACTCGTTGACCAGCGGTTGCAGCTCTTGCGGAAAGCTGCCTTCCAGCTGCGCGGCGCCGCTGCGCACGGCAGCAAGGCGCGCGCGCAAAAGCTGGAGCGGGCGCAGCGCCAGTTGCAATTGCACGGCGATGGCCAGGGCCAGGCCCAGCGCCAGCAGGCCCAGCGCCATGAGCAGCATCTGGGTGAAGCGCTGCAGGGGTTCAGCCAAGAGCGCCCTGTCGCCCGCCACCACCAGGCGCAGCGGTGGCGCATCGTCCTCAGGCAGTTGCACGGTACGTGCCACCCCCAACAATTCGTGGCCTTGGGCGTCGTGCAGTGACAGAACGGTGTAGCCGCTGGCGGGATAGGACGCAGGCGCTTCGGGCAAACGCAGCACCTGGTCCCACAGCGAGCGCGAGCGCGTGACGCCAGCCTGTGGCGCCGTGCCCTGTCGGTCAATCTGCCAATACAGGCCTGACAAAGGTTGTGCCAGGCGCGGGTCTGCTGCCATGGGGCTCACGCTGACGCTGCCGGGCGGCTCCCAATCGATGGAAGCACTCAGATAGTCGAGCTGCATCACCAACTGCGCCTGCAACTGCTGTGTGACATGGTCCTGGAACAAGGTGCGCAAGCCCCAGCCCACCAAGGCAATGGCCAACAACATCCAAGCCAGCGTGCCCGCCAGCAGGCGCAGGCGCAGCGAGCCCGTTTTCACGCTGCGAGGCCCGGGTCGATCAACCGGTAGCCCAGGCCACGCACCGTCTCGATGCTGTCCGGTGGCAGCTTCTTGCGCAGCCGCCCGACAAAGACTTCAATGGTGTTGGAATCGCGGTCGCTGTCGTGCGGGTAGATGTGTTCGGACAGTTCGGTGCGGGACAGCACTTCGCCCTTGCGTTGCATGAGCAGCGAAAGCAGCTTGAACTCGTGGCTGGTGAGTTGAAGAGGCAGGCCGTCGACCAGCACGCGAGCCTGGCGCGTGTCGAGCAAGATCGCCCCGCATTGCCACTGCGCGCTGCTGTGTTCGCCCAGGCGCCGCAGCAGGCCGCGCAGGCGCGCCAGCAGCTCTTCCATGTGAAAGGGTTTGGCCAGATAGTCGTCGGCGCCAGCATCCATGCCCGCCACTTTTTCATGCCAGGCGCTGCGCGCCGTGAGGATGATCACCGGCATGGTGCGCCCTGCGGCACGCCAGCGGCGCAGCACCGACAGGCCATCGAGCGTGGGCAGGCCCAGGTCGAGCACCACGGCGTCGAAGTCTTCTACGTCGCCAAGGTAGTGGGCGGTAGCGCCGTCGCTGGCGCTCTCCACCGTGTGCCCCGCCGCACTCACCGCCTGCACCAGTTGGGCGCACAGCGTGGGTTCATCTTCAACGACGAGGATGCGCATCCCTGTCCCTTCCGTGTTCCTTGCGCTTGATCTCCAGCACCTTGCCGTCAACCGCATCGACCTTAAGCTTGACCATGCGGCCATCGCTTTGCAGCAGGCGAATCTTATAGAGGAAGCGACCGTCGTCCACCTCGAATTCGACCTTCAGCGCTTGGCCCTGGTAGTCGCGTTCGATCTTGTTCAGCACGGTGCGCAGGGGCAGCACCCGGCCTTGTTCGAGCGCCTGGCGTGCCTGTTCCTGGCCTCCATGGTCGTGCTCATCGGCACGAAGCATCGGACTTGCGGCGAGCAAGCACAAAGCCACGCAAGACAGAATCAAGCGGCGAAGGTGGAATGCAGTGCAGGAGGCCATAGGCCGGATTTGTACCTTTTGGACGATGAACGGCGCATGAATGCGCCTTTCATCATTCGTTCAAGGTGGATTTTCCACAATGGCATTGAACGAGAAAAGAAGGACCTCCTCATGCGTATCAAAGTTGTACTGGGAATCTGGATGACGGGCATCACCCTGGCGTGGATGGCCGTCGCGCCGCCCGATCTGGGCGTGTTTCCCCTGGTCGATGCGCAAGGCATCGCCTCGGGCGGGTGGCAGCTGCGTCAGCACGCGCTCTATTTAACTGGGCTGTGGAGCATTAGCTTGATGGCGCTGGTCATGCTGCTGGCCTTGCGCTTGCCGTTGCTGGACCGTCTGATGGGAGGCATGGACCAGGTCTACCGCCTGCACAAATGGACGGGCATCGCCGCCGCTCTCACGGCCATCGCCCATTGGGGCGCCAAGGAATCAAGCGGCTGGATCAAGACCCTGTGGGGCCGCGCCGGCAAACCCGCGCGAGAAGCGGTGCTGCCTTGGTTGACCGACAGCCGCGGCTTTGCCAAGGACCTGGGCGAGTGGGCCTTTTACCTGCTGCTGGCCATGGTGGCACTCACACTGATTTCGCGCTTGCTGCCCTACAAGCATTGGCGCCTGCTGCACCGCGCCATGCCGGTGCTGTTCCTAGCGCTGGTGCTCCATGCCGTAGCGCTGATGCCGCTCACGTTCTGGGCGCTGCCGCTGGGCCTGCTCATGGGCTCGCTGCTGGCGCTGGGCAGCCTGGCCGCAGTGTGGTCGTTGGCGGGCTGGGTGGGGCGAGCGCGCAACCATGCGGGGCGCATCCATTCGGTAGAGGCGCTGGGCGATGAGGGCGCGGGTGCACCCATCGAGGTGATTTGTGCCATGCCTCCCAGCTGGCGCGGGCACCGTGCGGGGCAGTTCGTCTTCGTGCGCTTTGA
>JBQMQB010000054.1:3540-5741 GCA_052172715.1 Giesbergeria sp.
CTGCCAACCTTGGCCGATGACGATTGCGATGCGCCGGTAGAGCGCTGGCAGTCACGCGAGGCCGTACGGCAAATGGCGGCGCAGCAGGGCTGGCAAATCCAGCGGCTGAAGATCGACGATGGCTGCTACGAAATTCGTGGGACGGATGCTCAGGGCCGCGGCTTCAAGGCCAAGATTGATCCGGAAACCCTGAAGGTTGTGAAGTTCAAGCAACGCGATCACCAGCGCACCCGGGAACGAGAACGGGGCCGCGATCGTGAGCACGCCGCACCGCAGGGCGGGCCGCAGCAACCGGGCGGCGCCACTGCGCCATCACCCCTGTTCACTCCTGGCACCGCGCCGCTCGGCCAGGTTGAGTAAATCCCCACACACACTGGAGCATCCCCATGTCCAAACCTCTTTTGACCGCTTTGGCCGCCGCTTGCGTGCTGGTCGTTCCCGCCCTGGCGCACAGCCGCCAGGTCACGCTGACCACTCAGCTCAAGAACTACGGTGGCGACGGCGCCTACCTCGCCGCCTACCTGACCGACGCTAAGGGTGCCTACGCCGGCACGCTGTGGGTCGCAGGCGGCAAGGCCAAGTACTACAAGCACTTGGCCGATTGGAACCGGCTGTCCGCCGGTGACGCCAAGCGCCTTACCGGAGTCACGGGCGCCAGCGTGGGCGCGGGCCGCACGCTCAAGGTCACGGCCGACCTGGCTGATGCACTGATTGATGCGGGCTACGAAATCCACATCGACGCGGCCGTGGAAGACATGCGCGACAGCCCGTCGGAGATCCGCGTACCGTTGACCACCACGAACGCCGGAAAGCCGCAGGCCGGCAAGCAGTACATCCAGTCGCTGACCTTCCAGTTGCAGTAAAGGACACGCGCATGGGATGGAAGGCAATTCACCGCTGGCTGGGTCTGACGATTGGCACCTTGGCAGTGGTGCTGGGGCTCACCGGCGCCATCTTGGCATTCGACCCGGTCCAGGAGGCGTGGCAGGCACCCGCAGCGCCGGGCGACCTGTCGGTGGCCACACTGGTGGAGCGCGTGACGCGCACCATCCCGGGAGCGGAGGAAATTCGCCACCTGCCCTCGGGCGCCATCGTAGTGTTCGGCTTTGTCGGCGATCAGGCACAGGCGCACTATGTGGACCCGGCCGATGGTCGGCTGCTGGGCGCCTGGCAGCCCTCGGCGCTGCCGCGCTGGGTCAAGAACCTGCACCGCTCGCTGCTCTTGGGTGATGCTGGGCGCTGGGGCGCAGCCGGCATTGCGCTGGCCATGGCCTTGATCTGTGTCTCGGCCCTGGTGCTGTTGCTTCGCCGCATGGGCGGATGGCAGCGGCTGGCAGCCCGCGTGCGGGGATCGCTCGCGCAGCGCATTCACGTGGTCACTGGCCGGGTGGTGCTCGCGGTGCTGTGCCTGACCTCGCTCACGGCGCTGACCATGAGCGCCTCGACCCTGGGGTTGGTGGCGCTGGACGCCGGTGTTGAGCCCGATGTGGTCTCGGTGGCCACTGGCCAGACCAGCTTGCCCGGAGCGCAACTCTCTGCACTGCAAACGCTCGCCGTGCGGGACTTGCGCAAGCTCAATTTCCCCGACGCCTCCGACCCGGAAGACACCTGGAACGTCGCCACCAGTCAGGGCGAAGGCTGGATTGACAGCTACTCGGGGCAGGCGCTGGCCTGGCAAGACGCCACCATTGCACAGCGCGTCTACGACTGGGCTTTGGTGCTGCACACGGGCGAAAGCGCTTGGCCTTGGGCCGTGGTGCTCGGGATCGTAGGCGCCAGCGTGCTGTTGTTCTGGCTCTCCGGCGTCTTCATCTGGTGGCAGGCACGCCGCCTGGCGCCACACATCACGGGCAACAGCCCCTTGGTGCAGGCCGACGTGCTCATTTTCGTCGCCAGCGAGAGCGGCAGCACATGGGGCTTTGCCCAGACGCTGCAAGACGCGTTGGGCAAAAACGGCCACCGCGTGCACACCAGAGCCTTGGAGGATTTTCAAACCACGGCTGCAACAAAGCAGGTGTTTGTGCTCGCCGCCACCTATGGTGACGGCCAGGCCCCGGCCCACGCCAGCCACGCCCTGGAGCGCATCGCAAAGCGCAGCGCTAGCGCCGTGCCGGTAACAGTGTTGGGCTTTGGCGATCGGCAATACCCAGCCTTCTGCGCCTATGCCGAGGCGGTGGAGAAAACGCTGCGTGCGAAGGGCT
>JBQMQB010000054.1:5841-10243 GCA_052172715.1 Giesbergeria sp.
CCAGCCTTCTGCGCCTATGCCGAGGCGGTGGAGAAAACGCTGCGTGCGAAGGGCTGGCGCGCGCTGCTGCCGCTCGAGAGCATTCACCAGCAATCAAGCCAGCAATTCGCGCGCTGGGGCCAGGCCCTGGCGAAGGCACTGGGCGAGACACTGGTGCTGGACCATGTGCCGCGCATGCCGCCCACCACCGCGCTCACGCTTGTAGCGCGGCAGGACTACCCCGGGGGAACCGGCGAACCCACGGCGATCCTGCGCTTTTCGTGGCCCGAGCAAGGGGTGATGACACGCCTGCGCGGGCAGGGTTTGGCGCGCTTTGCGGCAGGTGACCTGGTGGGCATCGTGCCACCGGGCTCTGCGGTGCCGCGCTTCTACTCGCTGGCGTCGGGCTCGAAAGACGGGTTTTTGGAAATCTGTGTTCGCCTGATGCCCGGCGGCCTGTGCTCTACACACCTGCTGGGCTTGCAGCCGGGGGAGCCCATTGCTGCCTTCATCCGATCCAACCCCGGCTTTTCGTTGCCACGCAAGGGGCGCCCGTTGCTGCTGATCGGGGCGGGAGTGGGCGTTGCGCCAATGGCAGGTTTTATCCGCAGCAACGACCGGCATACCCCCATGCACCTCTACTTTGGTGGGCGCGACCCGGCGCAGGACTTTTACTTTGGCATCGAGATAGAGCGCTGGCTTGGCGAAGGGCGCGTGGCCCAGGTGCAGACGGCGTTCTCGCGCGTGCCCGATGGTGGCGGTTATGTGCAGGACGCCTTGCGCCGCGACGCGGAGCGCGTGCGTGAGTTGGTGAAAAAGGGCGCCATCGTGCGCCTCTGCGGCAGCCGCGCCATGGCGCACGGCGTGGAAGAGGCATTGGATGCCATCCTCACGCCGATGCAGCTCAGCGTGCCTCAGCTCAAGGCCAAGGAACGTTATGCCGAAGACGTCTTCTGAACCTGCTGCGCCAGCTCAGCGCACCACCTTGCACGGCCCGACCATGGGCACGCGCTGGTCCGCGACCGTGGACGTCGACGCCACCGTGGACTTGACGGCCTTGCGCGATGACCTCGCCGCCGCCGTAGAACTGGTGGACGCACAGATGTCCCCGTGGAAGCCGGACAGTGACCTTGTGCGCCTGAACCGTGCGACCGCAGACACCTGGGTGGAGTTGCCCGCTGAAATACTGGAGGTACTGGTCTGTGCGCTCGACATCTGCCGCCTGAGCGCCGGCGCGTTTGATCCGGGTGTGGGCGCGCTGGTCGATGCCTGGGGTTTTGGCGCGGTGCGCGATGCACCCGATGCCGCAGCCATTCACGCCGCGCGCCAGGCTGCACCGCGCCCCACGCACGAGTGCCTGGAGCTCGATCTTCCCGCAGGCCGCGCCTGCAAGCGCGCACCCCTGCAGCTCGACCTGTGCGGAATTGCTAAGGGCTACGCAGTCGACCGCATGGCCGCCGTGCTGCAGCAGCACGGCGTGCGGCATGCACTGGCGGCGCTCGATGGTGAGTTGCGCGCCGTGGGTAGCCAAGCCATCGGCGAGCCCTGGGCCGTGGCTCTGGAGTACCCCGAGGCCGCGCGTCGCGCGGTGCGTGGCGTCATTGAACTCGATGATTTGGCGGTGGCCACCTCAGGCGATTACCGCCATTATCTGGAGGTGGGTGATGCACGCCTGGCGCACACCATGGACGGCCGCCGCGCTGCGCCAGTGAACAACGCGGTGGCATCGGTGACCGTACTGGCGCGCAGCTGCATGCACGCAGACGCCTGGGCCACTGCCCTGCTGGTGGCCGGGCCCGGCGAAGGTCTGGCCCTGGCGCAGCGCATGGGGCTTGAAGTGCTGTTTCTGCTGCGCCGCCCCGAAGGGCTGGTAGAAATGGGGCTGGGGCGGTTCGGCGCTTCTGCCGTGCAGCATGGCGTTGCATGAACGACAGCTTCACAAACTGTTCAGCATCAGTTCATCATGGCCGGCGCAGACTGTCCACCTAGTCGCCAACGGCTGGGTTCACACGCAAAGGAGACCACCATGCAACCGACCTCACTTCTCGCTTCGATCGCCCTGCTGGCAGCATCCATCAGCACCCCACTCCTGGCGACGGATCGCGAGCACGACCAGGCCCGTCAGAACGCCACGGAGGCGCGCTCCGAAGACGGGTTCGACCATGGCATGAAGGTGGTGGCCAACAGCGCGGCTGCCGATTCTCCCGGCTATGGCTGGCAGTATTTCTCGGACCCGGCAGCGCGCCGCGCGGTTGTCATCAGTCCGCAAGGGGACTATTACTACAGCAGCCATGGCAAGGGTTTGCGCTGGATTGCTGCAGTGCAGATTTAGGGGCTGCGCGCTCGGCGCGTCACGGCAGGCCTTTTAGGACCCCTTCACTCGGTACACGCCATTTTCTGTGTGAAATGACACGCTTTGGATAGGCAGAACGGCTGTTTGCTGGCCTTTTCCGTAAGGAGGACTCGGCATACTGCGCGCACTCACCAAAGAGAGAGATCATGGATTTATTGAAATGGCTGCTGATGCTGCCTTGGCGTGTCATGCGCGGGCTTGCTTACCTATTGGGCAAGGCGTTGCGTCCATTGTTAGGGGATGTCAGCTGGGCTGCTCCGAGCTGGATGCATGTGCTGCGGCGCAATCCTGGTAAATCCGCAGTGGCAGTGGCAGCGATCGTTTTGCTTTCTGCGGCCAGCTGGTTTGGCTGGCGCTGGTACCAGGACCGACCGCGCCCGCAGCAGATGACGTTTCAGGTCACGGCACCCACCGTGACCGATTACACCCAGAAAATTCCCGTCGTCCAGCCGTTGGTGGTGACGTTCCGGGGCTCTGCCGCGCCTATTGAGCAGGTGGGCAAGCAAGTCACCCAAGGCATTTCGACAAGTCCCGCGGTCAAGGGCGAGTGGAAGTGGTCGGACGACCGCATGCTTACGTTCACGCCGACGGACGACTGGCCCGTAGGTCAGCGGTACAAGGTGCATTTCGAACCCCAGACGCTGTTTGCGCCGCAAGTCGACATGGCGAAAGACCAGTTCGAGTTCAGCACGGTGGCGTTCTTGGCCGCCCTCGACAGGGGCGAGTTCTACCAGGATCCGCAGCAAGCGAGCGTCAAGCAGGTGATCCAGAAGATTGCTTTCAACTACCCGGTGGATGCTGCGCAACTGGAGAAGCGCGTGCAACTGGCGATCGCCGACAAGGACAAGAAGCCAGGAGCGCCCGTCAAGTTCAGCGTCACGTACGACAAGCAAAAGTTGAACGCATGGGTCCACTCGCTGCCATTGGCACTGCCGCACGATCCCGGCAAGGTGCTGGTGCAAGTGGACAAGGGCGTGACCAGTGCACGCGGCGGTGCGGGCACTGCCGAGGCATTGCAAGGTCGAATCGGCATTCCAGGCCTGTACAGCCTCAGTGTCGACGACATCCAACCCACGCTGGTGGACGACGACAAGAATGAGCCGCAGCAGGTGCTGGTGGTGAACTTCAACCAATCGGTGCGCACCGCTGATGTTGTCAGCCATATCCATGCGTGGGCATTGCCCAAACACAAGCTTGGCAGCGGCGACGCGAATGACGAAGAACCGTCTCCATGGGACGTATTGGAAGTAAGCGACGCGGTGCTCAAGAAGTCCCAGGCCCTGGCGCTAACGGCAACGCCGACGGAACAGGATTCCGAGCCGCTGCAAAGCTTCCGCTTCCACGCGCAGCCGGGCCAGATGGTCTTTGTGCGCATCGACAAGGGGCTGCAGTCCTTTGGGGGCTATGTGCTGGGGCAGCCGGACATCCGTGTCGTGACGGTGCCGCCGTACCCGCAGTTGCTGCGCTTCGTTGGCGCCGGTTCGTTGCTGTCGATGAGCGGCAGCAAACGACTCTCGGTGGTATCGCGCAACCTGCCCGGCATAAAGCTGGAGGTTGGCCGCGTGCTGCCGGAGCAGTTGCAGCACTTGGTCAGCCTCAACCAGGGTGATTATTCGCACCCGCAGTTGTCGTACGGCCTTGGTGCAAACCAGCTCGCCGAGCGCTACCTCAGCCTACAGGCGGTGCCAGACAACAACCCGGCCAAGGCCAGTTACACCGGGGTGGACTTGGGCAAGTACCTCGCCGACGGCAAGCGCGGCGTGTTTCTGCTCAGCCTGGCCGCCCACGATCCAGCCGCGGCCAAGCGCGCAATCGCCGAAGCTGCCCGGGCGTGCGCGGCGGCCAAGCAGCTGCTCGCACCGCCCACGGGAGCACCGGAGGCGGTCAGTGCGGCCCCTCCGGCTGGTATTCCAGAATGCGCACCGCGGGATGAAGCCGCTGGCGACATGAACGGTGCGCCCACCGACAGCCGCCTGATCGTTGTCACCGATCTGGGCATGCTGGCGAAGAAGGCCGAGGACGGCAGCCAGGATGTGTTCGTGCAGTCGATACGCAGCGGCCAGCCGGTGG
>JBQMQB010000055.1:0-10216 GCA_052172715.1 Giesbergeria sp.
GCGATCGGCATGCCAATCGCCATGCAGAAAAAGAGCAGGGCAAAAAGTACGAGCGTGTTCATACCGTGTCCTCCTTGGCCTTGAGGCCCATGGCTTCGGCGGCTTCATCGGCCAGTTGCAGCGAATCGGCGCGGCCCGTGATCAGGTCGTACAAAATCTGCAAGAAGCGAAAACCGGTAAGCGCCATGCCCAGAGGCATCACGGCCAGCACTTTCCAGCGCTCGATAGGCATGTCTTCCAGCTCGATGCCAACTTCCTTCATCTTGAGCACGTATTCCATGGAGCCAACCAGGACGAAACCCACGTACGCCAGGCAGAGCACCACAGCCAGCACACCGAAAAACTTGCGCTTTCCCGGCGACAGCAACTTGACCAGGGCATCGACCCCGATGTGCGACCCGACACGCACGCCATAGGACACCCCAACAAAAATCATGACCGCGAAAAACACCGTGGTCAGCTCCATCGCCCAGGTCATGCCACTGTTGAACACGTAGCGCATGACGACCTGCAGAAAGGTCAGGGCGGTCATGGCCAGCAGCATGAGTGAAATGATCCACTCTTCAAGACGGTCCAGGATTTTCATCAATGTGACTCCAAAAAAAGCCCCGGTCAGGCCGGGGCTGAGTTGCGCGTGGCGGTGCGCCCTTACTGGTTGGCGCGCAGCGCCGCGTCGATCAGGTTCTTGCCGATCTCGCCTTCAAACTGCTTCCACACCGGTTTCATGGCGGTGCGCCAGGCGGCCTTCTGCTCCTTGGTCAGAGGGATGACCTCGGCCTTCTTGTCGGCAATCACCTTGTCGCGGAAGGACAGGGCTTCCTGGAAAGCCGCCTTATTGCCGTAGGCGATGGATTCGTCCATCGCGGTCTTCAGACCCTTTTGCACATCGGGTGGCAGGCCAGCCCACCACTTGGCGTTGGTGATCACCATGTAGTCGAGCACGCCATGGTCGGTCTCCATGATGTACTTCTGCACTTCGTGGAACTTCTTGCTGTAAATGTTCGACCATGGATTTTCAGTGCCATCAACCACGCCTGTCTGCAGCGCCTGGTAGACCTCAGAGAATGCAATTTTCTGCGGGTTACCGCCCACGGCCTTGAACTGGGCTTCGAGCACGTCAGACGCCTGGATACGGAACTTCAGGCCTTTGGCATCGCTAGGCAGCAGCAGTTTGGTGTTGGCGGAAAGTTCCTTCATGCCGTTGTGCAAGTAACCAAAGCCCATGATGCCCTTCTTGGACATCGAATTGAGCATGCTCTGACCTTCTGGGCCGGCCTGAAAGCGGTCCACCGCCTGGATGTCGTCAAACAGGAACGGCAGGTCAAAAATCTGCAGCTGCTTCGTGTACTTGCCGAACTTGGCGAGCGAAGGCGCAATGATCTGCACATCGCCCAGCACCAAGGCTTCCATTTCCTTGCCGTCGCCAAACAGTTGGCTGTTGGGGAACACCTGTACCTCCACCTTGCCTGGCAGAGCTTTCTCGGCGAGTTCCTTGAACTTCAGCGCGGCCTTGCCCTTGGGCGTGACGTCGGCCACCACGTGGCTGTACTTGATGACGATGGGCGCTGCGTAAGCGGCAAATCCCAAGGACAGCAGGGCGCTGGCGGCAAGCAGTTTCAGGGTGAACTTCATCGGTGTGTCTCCGTAATAGAAAAGCAGTGGGTGAACGATACGTTTGGGAACAAGTCCTGGCAACTGTGGCGTTCAACAGGGTAGCGCCTAGGGAATACCCTTGATATGCCGCACTACCCCGCCTGCACCAGTGCGTCGCGCGCATCGTCCAGCCACTGTTTGCCGATGCGCTCTGCAAGATCGGTATGCACGCTCTGCACCACGCTCTGCAAGTGCGCCGTCTGCGCCGCTGTGGGCTGGTGGATGCGTGTCTTGCCGTAGCCTCGCAAGGCCTCCATGGCCTTGTCGTTCTGGGTGTCGGCAATCTGGTTGCCAAAGGTCAGGGCTTCACGCATGGCCTCCGCTACCAAAGTGCGGTCACTGGCCGACAGCGCATTCCAGAAGCGCTGGCTGGTCACCACGGCGTAGCCGAGGTACCCATGCTGGGTCAGGCTGAGGTCGGTCTGCACTTCGTGCATGCCCTGGGTCCAGAAGTTGGAAATGGGGTTTTCGGTGCCGTCCACCACCCCGACAGACAGCGCTTCGCGCGTCTCGCTAAATGCCAAAGTGACCGGCTGCGCGCCCAGCACGCGCATTTGCGCAGCGATGACGCGGGACGCCTGGATACGCATCCGCTGTCCCACAAAATTTTGCGGCTCCAGCAAGGGGCGGTTGGCGCTCATGTGTTTAAAGCCGTTGTCCATGAATCCCAATCCCAACAGACGCTGGCGTGCGAGCTGCGCAAGCATGCGCTGACCGAGTGCGCCCTGGGTGATGCGGCGCACGCTGGCGACATCGGGAAAGAAGAACGGCAGATCAAACAGCTCAAACTCCGGGAAACCAATGCGCCCAAACTTGGAGAGCGAGGGCGCCAGAATCTCCACTGCCCCAAGCTGCAGCGCCTGCACCTCGTCGTGGTCGCCATACAGTTGCCCCTCCGGGTAAATGGCGACGGCAATGCGCCCGCCAGAGCGCTCTTGCACCAGGGCACCAAAACGCAGCGCAGCCAGCCCCTTGGGCGTGTCCTCGGCCACCACATGAGACAGACGGATGGTGAAGGGCTTCGGCGCAGCCTGCAGCCAGGGGCTGCCCGTGGCCAAGCCCAACGCAGCGCCCGCCAGCAGCGTGCGGCGTCGGGAACTGTCGGTTGGTTTCATGCCCGCTATGCTACGACTCAGGGCCTTCCCCCACTCACATGCAACCTTTGCCCCGCACGCCGCCGCTTGACTTTGCCCTACTGCAGCAAACCCTGCCCGGGCAGGCCACGCGCAGCCGCCGCACCTTGTGGTGGCTGCTGGGCCTGCTGCTGCTGCTGGTCGCGTCAGTGGTGGCACTGGTGCTGTACCTCAATGCCTTTGAGCACGAGGAAGAACAGCGCCGCCGCGTCTCCGATGGGCAATGGCTGGAGCAAAGCGTGCGCTTTCACTTCTTGCGACTGGAGGAAGACCTGCGCGTGCTGGCACGCCAAGCACTGCAACATCACGACGGAACAGCCAAGTCCACGCCCACCGTACAGGGTGGTCTGCTGTGGAACGAGCCCGGCGCCGTGCTCTGGCATGGCTGGCAGCCCCGTGCCGACCTTGGCGGTAGCGGGATGCCGGAAAGCCTGCGTCAGGCGCGTGCCGCGAATCCCGAAAACGAAGCGGCACTCGCCAGCATGCTGGACGTTGCGGTCGGCCTGCGGCGCTCCAGCTACGCCGGGCCGCTGCGCGATGCGAGCGGAAAAACAACCGACACCGTCTGGCTCGCGGTGCCGTACTTCGAGCGCGGCGAGTTCCTTGGCAACTACCTGGCCAGTCTGTCCATGAAAGCTTGTGTCGAGGGCCTGGTGCCGACCTGGTTCCACCAGACGCACAGTGTCAGTCTGGCGAGCGAGTCGCCGCAGGCTGTAGGGGCCCAGGCAGGGAACGACAGCACAGCGCCCTACCTTGCCGCCATGAATCTTCCGGGCACCGACATGTTCGTCGAGGTGGCACCGCTACACACCCAACCGGCCATGGTGCCGCGCATCTTTCTGGTGGTGGCACTGCTGTTTCTCACCGGCATGCTGGTGAGCCTGCTGGCGCTGCGCCGCGACATTGCCAAGCGCCAGCGGGTGCAGGCGCTGCTGCAGGCGCAGATGGTGCTGCGCACTGCAATGGAAGATTCGGTGACCATCGGTATGCGCGCCTGGGCGCAAAGCGGGCAGATTCTGTACGTCAACGAAGCCTTTTGCCGCATGGTGGGCTACAGCGCCCACGAGCTGGTCGGGCGGCGTGCGCCCATGCCCTACTGGCCGGCCAACCGCGCCGACGAGATCAACGTGATGCACGACGACGTCATCGCCAAAGGCACGCGCAGCGAAGGCCTGGAGGTGCAGTTCCAGCACCGGGGCGGCCACCTGGTGGACGTACTCATTCACGAAGCACCGCTCACCACCGCCGGCGGCGAGCATGTGGGCTGGATGAGCTCGGTGCTCGACATCAGCGAACGAAAGCGTGCCGAGCGCCTGGCCGCGCAGCAGCAAGAGCGCCTGGAGGCATCCGGTCGGCTGGTGGCGGTGGGCGAAGCCGCCTCTACCCTGGCGCACGAGCTGAACCAGCCGCTGGGCGCGCTCAGCAGCTTCGCCCACGGTCTGCTCAACCGGCTGCACAGCCGCAGCGTCTCGGAGGCCGAGATCGAGCGCGTCGTGCAGCGCATGGCACGCCTGTCGGACAAGGCCGGCGGCATCATCCAGCGCGTCAACGCCTTTGCCCGCAGGCGCGAACTGGTCCTGGCACCGGTGGAACTCTCGCAGTTCGTACAGCGCTGCATTGCGGCGCAGCCGCGCATGGACGCAGTGCCAGTGCAATGGGCCGGCACGCAGGCCCAGGTATGGGTGCAAGCCGACGAATTGCTGCTCGAACATGTGGTGAACAACCTGCTGGGGAACGCGCTGGCCTGGGCTGGACGCAGCAGCGGGCCAGCCAAAGTGCGCGTGGCGGTCAATGTGCCAGCGGGCGAACAGGCTGCCACGGTGACTGTCGCCGACAGCGGCCCAGGCGTGGGCGTGGATGCGCGCGAGCACATTTTCAACGCGTTCTACAGCACACAGGAAGGCAGCATGGGCATGGGCCTGGCGATCTGCCGCTCGATTGTCGAAGCGCACCACGGCCGCATCGAGGTGGGCACCGACAGCGATCTTGGTGGCGCGCTGTTTACCGTATGGCTACCGCTGGCCCGCAGCGTACTGCACGAGGCACAGGAGGCTGCATGAACCGCGTTGCCATTCATATCGTGGACGACGACGCCGACGTGCGCGACGGCTTGGCCTGGTTGTTCGATTCGCGTGGCTACCACGCCGCCACCTGGCCCGGCGGCGACGCCTTTCTGCGGGCGCTCGGCTCCATCGCACCCGAGTGGGACCATGCCGTGGTGCTGATGGACATTCGCATGGAGCCGCTCTCGGGCCTGGCCACGTTCGAGCGCATGCAGCAGCTCGGCTGCCCCTGGCCAGTGCTGTTTCTCACCGGCCATGGCGACGTGGGCATGGCAGTGGCTGCCGTGAAGAACGGCGCCTGGGATTTTCTGGAAAAACCTTTCCAGGACAACCTGCTGGTGGACCGCGTGGAGCAAGCCCTGGCCGCCGCCAGCACCCAGCGCGCTGCAGACGAGCAGACCCAGCGGCTGCGCGCCGCGCTCGCCAGCCTGAGCCAGCGTGAGCGCGAGGTGCTGGCCGAACTCATTCGCGGGCACTACAACAAAACCATTGCCGAGCACCTGGGCATCACCCAGCGCACCGTCGAGTTCCACCGCGCCAACATCTTTGCCAAGCTGGGCGTGCAATCGGCCATCGAGCTGGCGCACCAGCTCGGGCGGCTCGATGGCCGATTGCACACCCAGCCAGGCTCGCCGGGAGACACCTGAGGGACCACAAGCCCCTTTGCCGCACTGCGGAAAGCGCAAACTTTTTTGACAACTGGGCTCAGGGTGAAAAAATGGGACGGGTCTTTTCCCGCCGCCGCAAGGCTGCCCACCCACTGGAGTCCCATGATCCGAGTCCCCTCCCTTCCCTGCCTATTCACCGCGCTTGCCCTGCTTGCTGGCAGCGTCCCTGCCTGCGCACGCGATATGGTGGCCGTCAATCGCAATGAGATCAACATGCGTGCCGGCGCCGGCACGCAGCACGAGGCGCTGTGGATGTTGAGCCAAGGCTACCCGCTGGAGGTACTGAGCCGCAAGGGCCAATGGATCAGGGTGCGCGACTTCGAGAACGACCGCGGCTGGGTCTACCAGCCGCTGACCAGCAGCCGCAGCCCGCACCATGTGGTGAAGGTGCAGGTGCTCAACATCCGCAGCAAGCCCAGCCTGAAAGGCCGCGTGCTGGCCAAGGCGGTGCACGGCGAAATTCTGAAAACAGTGGGCCGCCGCGGCGACTGGATCAAGGTCAAACAGGACGGCGGGCCGACCGGCTGGGTGGCACGCAGGCTGGTGTGGGGGTGGTAGCAGCGGCGCCCGGTACCGGTTTGCAGGTGCTCAGTCTCAACCTGGGCACCTGCCAGCGACTGAGTGTGGGCGAGCGTTCGGTGCTCTCGGGCATTGGCAAGCGCGCGGTAACGGGAACCGTCGCAGTGCGGCCGCTGGGGCTGGAAGGCGACGAACAGGCGGACCTGTGCGTGCACGGCGGCCTTGGCAAAGCGGTGTACGCCTACCCGGCAGCGCACTACGACTTCTGGCGGGCCGAACGCCGCAAACGCGGCGTGAGCCTGGCAGGTGAGGCCCTACCGCCTGGCTTCATGGGCGAGAACCTCACGGTCGAAGGCTTGCTGGAGGGGGAGGCGTACGTCGGCGACCGCCTGCATTTCCCCGACTGCGTGCTGCGCATTGCCGCGCCGCGCGAGCCTTGCTACAAGTTCAATGCGGTGATGGGCTTCGCGCAAGCCGGCCGCACCATGGCGATTGCAGGTTGCTGCGGCTATTACCTGGCGGTAGAGCAGCCCGGCACCATCGCCGCCGGCCAAAGCGCTCGGCTGGAGCCTGGCCAGCGCGGATTGAGCATTGCAGAAGCGTTTGCCGGAAAGTTCGCCAAACACGCGCGCTAAGCCCGCGCATGCTATTATTTTAATAGCTGTTTGCGCTTACAAACAAAGACTTAGAGCCCGTTTTCATCAAGCTTCGAGGCAGGTGTCAGCGCGCTGCCTCGGGCAGCTCGATCTTCACCTCAAGCACTTCGAGGTTGTCCTGGCGCTCCAGGCTGACCTTGAGGTCGTCGGGGTTGATCTTGAAGTACTTGCCGATCACCGCCACCAGTTCGCGCTGCAGGGCGGGCAGGTAGTCTGGCTCGACGGCGTTGCGGCCGCTGCGTTCGTGCGCCAGGATGATCTGCAGGCGTTCCTTGGCAACGCTGGCAGTTTTCTTCTTTTCGCCCAGCAGAAAGGAGAGGAAGGACGCCATGGTTTATTTGCTCCCGAATAAACGCTTGAAGAAGCCGGGCTTTTCGGCATCGATAAAGCGCAGGGGTTTGTCTTCGCCCAGAAAGCGGTCGATTACATCCTTGTACGCCTCAGAGACGTCGGTACCCTGCATATGGATCGCAGGCAGACCCTGGTTGGAGGCCTGCAGCACCACTTCGGATTCGGGGATGATGCCGATCAGTTTGATGCGCAGAATGTCCTGGATGTCTTCCAGGCTCAGCATTTGTCCCTCTTGCACGCGGCCGGGGTTGTAGCGCGTGATCAGCAGGTGCTCCTTGATGGGCTCGCTGCCTTCGATGGCGCGTTTGGTCTTGCTGCCCAGCATGCCCAGGATGCGGTCCGAGTCGCGCACCGAGGACACCTCGGGGTTGGTCACCAGTAAGGCCTCGTCGGCAAAGTGCATGGCCATCAGCGCGCCGCTTTCGATACCGGCGGGTGAATCGCACACGATGTATTCGAAGTCCATCGCCGCCAGATCTTCCAGCACCTTTCCCACGCCGTCCAGCGTGAGCGCGTCTTTGTCGCGCGTCTGGCTGGCGGCGAGCACGAACAGGTTGTCGCAGTTCTTGTCCTTGATCAGCGCCTGGTTCAGGTTGGCTTCGCCCTGGAGGACGTTGATAAGGTCGTACACCACGCGGCGCTCGCAGCCCATGATGAGATCGAGGTTGCGCAGGCCGACGTCAAAGTCGATTACCGCTGTCTTGTGGCCGCGCAGGGCAAGGCCGGAAGCAAAGGCAGCGCTGGTGGTGGTCTTGCCCACGCCACCCTTGCCGGAGGTCACGACGACGATTTTGGCCATATGCGAGAAGTCTCTGTGGATTGGTTCAAGAAAATAGGACGCTTCAAAGCGGCTCGATCAGCAGCTTTTCGCCATCGAGCCGCACCTGTGCCGGTTTGCCGCGCACGTTGTCGGGCAATTCGGTCTCGGTGGTGCGGTAGTTGCCGGCAATGGAGACGAGTTGCGGCTCCAGGCAAGTCGAAAAAATGCGGGCTGCGGTGTTGCCACGTGCCCCAGCAATGGCGCGACCGCGCAGCGGGGCATAGACGTGGATGTTGCCATCGGCGATCACCTCGGCGCCAAAACTCACCATGGCCAGCACCACCAGATCGGCGCCGCGCGCATACACCTGCTGGCCCGAGCGCAGGGGCTTGTCGATGACCACAGTGCCGGGGCCTGCCACAGGCACTTCGCGCACCACCTCTCGCACCTCGGTCACCGCGGCCGGTGCTTCGGCACGGGCAGGCGGTGCATCGGGCGCTGGCGCCAGCCCGGCGGCGTGCGCGGCGTCCATCTGTGCGGGGCTGCCGCCGCGCACGGCCACGGGAAGGGTGCTGTGGCGGCGCAGAGCGGCCACGATGGCGGCAAAGTCGATCGGCGCATCGGCCTCGCGCACAGGGGCCAGATCGATCAGGACCGGGTCGTTATCGAAAAAGCCTGGGGCATCGGCCACGCGCTCGGACAGGTCGGCTGCAAACTGCGCGGCGTCGGTGGTCTTGAGCACGACAGCCACCACGGACAGCGAGGCGCTTTTGAGGTCAAAGCTGGAGCGGGATTGCGCCGCCGTTTCAAAGGCCATGAATGGATTCCGGGGATGAATAGCACGCCACGGGCACCAGACGGACACACCGGTGACCGGGCAAAAAACGCAAAGTGTACTGTGCAACCACTGGCACCCCTCATAACGGGCAGTGCCTGCACGGCAGCCGGGCGCGGTTCGTGCAGCCACTGCGGTCGACGGGCGGCGCAGTGCAGCCAGTACTGCGCCTCGGGAAGATACCCCTCGGTCAGGCTTTCGTAACAGTCGTTGCAGGCGCGGTGGCGCCGCACAGCGGTGTTTTAATCAAAAAACGCGCATGGCCCGCCAAAACGGTTCTCGGGCATGCCGTTCACGTTGAAGAAAGCACCTGCATGTTTGACAAATCCCTCCCCAGGCTTTTCCCTCGATCTTCGCGCGCCATGAGCCCTCTACGAACCGCATTGGCCTTGGGCTGCTCCACGTTGGCCTTGGTCGGTTGTGGAGGTGGCTCTACCGACACGCCGCCTCCACCCACTCTCGCAGCACCGACGAACTTCACGGTCAACAACTTCGGCACCTTTGGGTGGAGTGCCACGCCAAGCGCCACCCGCTACGAGCTGTATGCAGACCCGGACGGCGCAGGCCCGCTGCCTGAAGCCAAAGCAGACGATTTCGACCAAGCCTCCGGCACCGGCTTCAGGTATGTAGGGGCCGGGACCCAAGGGTTTCAAGGATCCCTCCACGCTGCCATCACCGCATCCAGCCTGACTGTGGGCCTCAACTCCAGCTACCGCCTGCGCGCGTGCGACGCTGACGGATGCGGCGCCTTCACGGCGTCCAAGGCGTATGACGTCGTCAACGGCATCAGCCACGAATTCGCCTCGGGACGTGTCCCACTCAAGTTTTCCTACGGCCTGGACGCCAATCCGCGACTGTCCAAGGACGGCCTCACACTGGCCATCAGCCAGTCGGGTGCCAACGCAGATTCCGCCGTGGCCGTTTTCACACGCAGCAGCAGCGCCCAGCCATGGCAGCAACAAGCCCTGTTGCGCTCCGGCAAAGGCTATTTCGGAGACCAGATCGTGCTGTCTGCCGACGGCAGCACCCTGGCCGTGCGAGCCTTGGAACCATCCAGCAGCGACCCAAATTTCAATCAGGGTGTGGCCTACATTTACCAGCGCAGCGGCAGCACCTGGAACCAGCAGGCCTATTTCGTCCCGCCCAGCGCCCCATCGGCATGCGCGCAGCCATGCCGCGCGACTGTCACCGACCATTTGGCACTGTCCGCCGATGGCAGCCTGCTTGCGACATCGCAGAACTTCAGCACATCCGCAGGCGTCGGTTCCACATCCATTGCCGCCGTCGTGACCTACGCCCGAAATGGAACCACCTGGTCTCAACAAGCCTTGTTGGAAACGGGCGGTAAATCGGTTGATCTATTGGCTTTGGCAGCGGACGGCAAAACCTTGGCAGTGAATCAAGGCGCTTTTTATCTTGGCACCCCATCACCGCAAACGACCACCCCTTTCGCGCTGGTCTTTACCCAGCAAAGCAACGGCACGTGGAGCCAGCAAGCCCGCATTCCCGTAGGTATTGTTTACCTACAGACTATTGGGGCTAGCTCGCTCAGCACCATGGAGCTGTCTGGCGATGGCA
>JBQMQB010000056.1:0-6365 GCA_052172715.1 Giesbergeria sp.
CGAGCCTTGCTGGTGCGGCAGTGGCAAGAAGTTCAAGAAGTGCCACGGCGCTTGAATTTTGCTATGTTATATATAGCTATTAGCGCTTTATATATAAGCGAAAGCTCCGATTTTTAATCTGATTTTTACTGCGCTGCCAGGAACGCGCGCAGTTGCGCCAGTGCGTGCTGCACGGTCGCGCTGCGCACAGCAGCACGGTCGCCTCCAAAGCACTGCGTGCTGCTGTGGGTGGCGCCGCCCACGCACCAGGCGAACCACACCGTTCCGACGGGTTTGGCCGTGCTGCCACCTGTAGGCCCGGCAACCCCGGTCACTGCCACGCTGACCTGGGCATGGGAATGCGCAAGCGCGCCCTCGGCCATGGCGCGGGCCACGGGTTCGCTCACGGCGCCGTGCAGTTCGATGAGCGTGGCAGGAACGCCCAGCAGCTCACTCTTCGAAGTGTTGGAGTAGCTGACAAAACCCCGCTCGAACCACTGGCTGGAGCCAGCCAGCTCGGTGCAGGCCGCGGCAATCAGCCCGCCGGTGCAGCTCTCGGCCGTGGCCAGCATCTGCCCGCAGGCCAGGAGATCGGCGGAAATATGAGTCAAATCGGCCGATAGAGGATATGGAGAAATCGTCTGTAGCTCCTGATTCAATAGCGATTCAAGACTCACCAGAACCTCCACAGCGCAATCACCAGCAGGGCGCAGAAGGCCGCCACGAAGTCGTCGAACAGGATGCCAAAGGCGCCGCGTGCGCCAAAACCCTTGAACTGCGCATCCGCCCAACCCACCGGACCGGGCTTGGCTGCGTCGAAATAGCGGAACAAGGCAAAGGCTACGGCCTGGCCCCAAAACCCCATGGGCATCGCCAGCCAGAGGATGAGCCAGAAGGCCAGCACCTCGTCCCAGACGATGCAGCCGGGATCGGCAACGCCCAGGTTGCGCGCGGCGACGGCGCAGGCCCACCAACCCACCAGCGTGCCGGCGGCGATCAGCATGCCCAGCTCGGGTGTCGTGAGCCAATGCTGAAGCACCAGCCAGGCCAGCCAGGCCCACAGCGTGCCTACCGTGCCCGGCGCCCAGGGCGAGAGGCCCGAGCCAAAGCCCAGCGCGATGAAATGCGCCGGATGCGCCAGCAAAAAACGGGCGCTGGCGCGGCGTGGCGGCGGGGGGGCTGCGTCTTGCGTCGAAGCGGCCAGGGGAAGCGGCGGTGTGGTCACCGGTGTTCGCGCAGTGGCGCGTCTTTGGGGTAGCTCAGCACATGGTCAAAGGCGAAGGTGGCGCTGGCGCCGCCAGCCAGGCTCTGCTGCCAGAGTACGGTGCCGGGCTGGTCGCCAAAGGCGAGGCTGGCTGGTTTGGGCGTGTAGCGCGAGGTGACCTCAATCTTTTCGTCGCGGGAGACGGGCGCTGCGTGCAACACCTGCAGCTCGATGGCGCCCGCGTGGCGGTTGTCCACGTGGTAGAGGCTTTGCACCGTGCGCTCGGTGCGCGAACCGGTGAGACCGACACTGCCGCGCTGCTCCTTCACCGGCTCGGCGCGCACCGTGACCTGGTCGTCGCGGCCAAAGGCAAGCTCGGTGGTGGCGGTGTCCTTGCCCGACGCGGTGAAATCGAGGCGACCGTTGCCAACGAAGCGTGTGCCCTGCATCAAGGCGACCGGTCCTGCAGGCCACACGCCGGCAGGGCGAGCCAGTTCGGCCACGAGATAGGCAGCAGGCTCCACGGCCGGCGCGGTCCGCGTGAGCAGGCGTGCCGGCGCATCGGCCGAGCCCAGCGCCAGCGTGATGCGTTCGCCGCTGCTGGGCACGTTGGTACGGCCGGGTACAGAAAATTCGGTGGCGTAGGCGTTTTCGGTCGTCTGCACCTCGAAATCTGGCAAACCTGCTCCGGCCATGTCAGCGGCCTCCACGGCCGCCGGGGCGGGTGCACTCATGACCCGTGACATGGCGGCAGGGGCCGGCGCGGGTGGCGGGGTAGGTGGTGCAAGGTCGAGTGTCCACGGACGTGGCAGGCTGCCTTGGCTGCTGCGCTGCGGTGTGCCGGTGGAGAGGCGCAGCTGCACGCCACTCCAATCCTCGCCGCTGGCCTGCGCCACGATGGCTTGGCGTTCGATGCGCAGCTTGGAGGTATCGGCGTCCAGCGTGGCTCGGTAGCTGCTTTGCCAGTTGGGGCCGCGCACTTGGTACGCCAGGCGCAGCGTGGCTTCGCGTTCGCTTGCGAGTTGCACCCGGACGCTGACCACGCGCGAGCGTTGCCCTGCGGTGCGCTCGCGATCGATCAACAGGGGTTTGAGGCGCAGTTCGAGGTCTTCTTTCTGGCGCTGCAGCTGGTGGGTGCGCTTTTGCCCGTCTTCTGCGCTGCTGCGCAGGGCGTCCGCGGTCGCCTGGATCTGCGCGGCGGTCGGAGGGGCTACAGCGCGCTCGCCCTTGGCGGGGCTGCTGCCGGCCACGGTTTTGAGGTAGCTGTCGACGAGTTGCAGCGCGCCGACCGATGCGGACACGCCGGCAAGCTCGTCCTGCAGTGCGCGAATTTTGGCGTCCAGCGGGCTGGCGCAGCCGCTTTCCAGCGCCCGCTCGGTGGTCTGCACGCGCAGCTCGCCAATGCGCACGCCGACGTCGCTGTTGACTTGCAGGGTCTGGGTATCGAGTGCCGCGGGCAGGCAGACAAACTGCGCTTCTCGCGCGCCTGCCGGTACACGCAGCGTGCGCTCTACGGTGGCGCTGCCTTGGTAGAGCGTGACTTTGTCGATGCGGGAAGTGGCCGCCTCGCCCGACTGTGCGTGTACGCCAGCGGCCGCGCTGGCCAGTAAGGCGGCAGCGCACAGTGCAGCGCCGTGGGTCGGCAGAAAGCCAATGCGGTGGGTCATGACAGGGCCTTGGGTAGTGTGCAAAAGCCTGCCCATGCTAGCGCAGGCGGCGCGCTTGGAAACCAGTCCTGGCGTCTTGGCTGGCGGCGCCGCGCTCAGGCGAAGTGGTCGAACGAGGCAAACCCCGGCGCAAGCGGTCGGCCCGCGCCATCCACGAGCCGCAGGCCAGGCGCCGCTTCGATCTGGCCGATGCGTGCCACAGGGGTGCTCGCTTGGCGGGCCGCCGCTTCGACCTGCGCGCGCGAACTAGGCGCAGCGGTGAACGCGAGCTCGTAGTCGTCGCCGCCGGTAAGTGCACATTGGTACAACAAATCTAAGTCGAAATGGCCTTTACCGCTTATTCCATAAGTGCTAGCAGCTATCAAATTGATAGTCTTTTCGACCTCCACGCACGCCCCCACGCCCGAGGCCTGCAGCACATGGCCCAGGTCGCCCAGCAGGCCGTCGCTCACGTCGATGGCACTGGTGGCCAGGCCGCGCAGCCGCAAACCCAGCGCCACGCGCGGGCTGGGGCGTTCAAGCCGCTGGCGGGTAGTGGCCAGCAGCGAAGCGGGCAGGGCGATGCGCCCCTGCAAGGCTTCCAGCGCCAGGCGGGCATCGCCCAAGTGGCCGCTCACATAAATATCGTCCCCCACCTGCGCGCCGCTGCGCAGCAGGGCCTGGCCTGTCGGCACTTCGCCAAACACGGTGATGCAGATGTTGAGCGGGCCGCGCGTGGTGTCGCCGCCGACAAGCTCGCAGGTGTGGGTATCGGCCAAGGCAAACAGCCCGCGCGCAAACGACGTCAGCCACTCGTCGTCGGCCTTGGGCAGGGCGAGGGCCAGCGTAAACGCCAGCGGCTCGGCGCCGCAGGCGGCAAGGTCTGAGAGGTTGACCGCCAGCGCCTTGTGGCCCAACGCCTCGGGGTCCACGGTGGCAAAAAAATGCCGTCCTTCGACCAGCATGTCGGACGAGACGGCGAGTTGCATGCCGGGGCGCGGTGCCAGCAGCGCGCAGTCGTCGCCCACTCCCAGCGGTGCGCGGCGCACGGGGCGCTTGAAATGGCGCGCAATCAGCTCGAATTCGCCCATGCTGAGGCTCCGCTAAACGGGCATGCCCCGGAACCGCTGCGCCGCCTGGCGGCTGACTTCGGCCAGTAGCTGCTCCTCGCGCTGGCGCTCGCGCAGCCAGCGCGCGTCGTTCTGGCCCGCATGGGCTTCACTGCGCAGCAGATGCAGCGCGCCCGAGGCACCATGCGCAGCCGCGTGCCCGGCGATCTGGTCGATGGTGCGCATGATGTGCTCGCGCAGCGGCATGTGGTCGCCGGTGGCGGGGTCTACGTAAACCGCGTCCATGCCAAAGCGACAGGCCTGAAAGCGGTTGTAGGTGTAGACGAGGTAGTCGTCTTCCGTGGGCATGAAGGGCTGGTCCGCCAGGAACCAGGCGCCGAGCGACTGCACGAAACCGGCCAGCGCGGCGGCGCGCTCAATGGTCAGCGGCGTGTCGAAGACGCGAATCTCAATCGTGCCGAACTCCGGTTTTGGGCGGATGTCCCAGTAAAAATCCTTCATGCTCTTGACGACGCCGGTGCGCGTCATCTTGTTGAAGTAAGCCTCGAAATCCGTCCAGGTCAGCGCCATCGGTGCGCGGCCCGAGAGCGGAAAGGCGAACACCGAATTGAGCCGCGCCGAGTCAAACGCCGTGTCTTGCCCCTGCACATAGGGGCTGGACGCCGAGAGCGCAATGAAGTGCGGAATAAAGCGCGACATGCGGTGCAGCATGAGCAGGGCCGAATCGGCGTCTGGGCAGCCGATGTGCACATGCTGGCCAAAGATCGTGAACTGCTTGGAGAGGTAGCCGTAGAGCTGCGAGAGCTCCTGAAAGCGCGGCTTGTCGTAAATGCGCCGTTCGTGCCACTGCTGAAAGGGGTGCGTGCCGCCGCCGACCACGGCAATGTTGAGCTTGTCGGCGCATTTGACCAGCGCGTCGCGAATTTGTGTGAGCTGGCCCAGCACCTCGCTGCTCGAATGGCAGATGCCGGTGGAAATCTCGATCATGCTGTTCGTCATCTCAGGCACCACCGTGCCTGGAAGCGGGTGGCGCTGCATCAGGCGCAGCATGTCGTCGGCGTAGGGCGCCAGGTCGTAGTCGTGCGTATTGACGAGCTGCAGTTCGAGCTCTACGCCCAGGGTCAGTGGTTCGGAATGGTTGAAGGCTTCAAGACTCATGCTGGTCTCCGGTGCTCACGTGCGTGGTGAGCGGCCAAGGTTTGGAGCTCTCGCCAGCTCGGTAGATTGCAAATGTGCAAATCACCGCGCCTGCCACTTCCATTAGCAAAATGGCGGGCAGGGCAATACCGGCAATCATGGGCCCAGTTTCTGGCGACGCCAGCGCGAACTGCGAGGCGATCAGCAGGGCGATTGACGACATCGGTGTCATGGCGCTTGCCACCCACAGCGCCTGCTGCCAGCTCGCGCCGCTGGCCACGTTGCCCAGGGCAACGCCCGCCACTTTGGCGACCAATCGCACCGCAATCAGCGCCAACACCAGGCCGGCCACGCGCCCGCTCCAGTCGGCCTGCGCCGCCACGGTGGAGACCAGTACAAACATCAGCATGGTGAGCAGTGCCGATGCATTGCCCAGATGCCGGGGCCAGGCCCAGGGGCGCGGGTTGAGCTGCTTGAGCAGCATCGCGCCCAGCAACGCAGCCAGCGGCGCCGAGCCGCCCAGGTGCGCTGCCACGGCGGTGGCAGCCGCCACCAGCGTAAGCAGCAGCAGCGAGGTGTTCTCGCTGGTCGGGCTCATGAAGCGCAGCGCTGTGCGCAGCGCCAGCGCCAGCACCGCAGCCACCACGATGGAGACACCCAGCACCACCATCACCGGATAGATGGTGTCGCTGAGGGTTGCGGCGGGCCGGTGCATCAGCTCGGCCTGGGCGCTGCCCAGCGTCAGGGCGTAGAGCGTGGACAGCGTGGCCAGCACAATGGCGCGTTCCGTCACCGGGCCGGCCGCGCGGGTGTCGGACACCACGCGGGTGAGTACCGAGGGCGACGCTGCCAGTGCCACCAGCGCCAGAGGGCTGGCCACTTGCACGTCCAGTCCGAGCCACACCAGCGTCCAGTACACGGCGAAATAGGTCAGCGCAGATTCGGCAAAACTCTGCACCAGCACCATCGGGTTGTGGCGGAACCAGCGCAGCGGAATGCGCCCGCCGGCCTCAAACAGCACCACAGCAAGGCCAAGTTCGAGCAGAAACAGGCTGGTGCCCTGCAGCGGCCAGGGAGCGCCGCTGAAGCCCGAGAGGCCTGCGAGCGTGCCCACCAAGGTGTAGCCGACCACTTTGGGTAGGCCGATGTGGCGCTGCAGCAAATGGCCTGCAATGGCCGCCAGCGCGAGAAGAAGCGACCACTGCACGGTGGGAATGCCCGCCGAGGGGCGCAGCCACTGTGCCCAGAAGCTCAGGATTTCATTCATCAATTGGTTCCTTCAGCCTAAAAACGGCACCGGCAGGTGCCTCGCGATTTCATCACCCCAGG
>JBQMQB010000056.1:6465-10179 GCA_052172715.1 Giesbergeria sp.
CCTATGGTTTCGAGCAGGGCCACCGCAGCCAGCACCACCGAGCCGACCAGTGCGCCTTTCTCCGGAAACAGAGACAGCGTCGTATTCACGAGGCCAATCGCCAACCCCGCCATGGGCAGCAGCAGCAGGCCCGTGCTGCCGGCCTGGCGCGCCGTGGCGCCCAACATCATGGCAGCGCCGCCCACGCCCAACCACTTGGCTGCGGCGCGCGCGCCGACGAAGACCAGTACAGCGGGCCAGTAGTCGAGAATTTCCGAGACGTGCAAATTCGCACCCGCATAGACGAACAGCACAATGAAAAACAGCTCGAACGAGGCGCCGAACTCGATACTGGCGACCAGCTTGGCACGCTCCATGCTGCGCACCACCATGCCCAGCACCAGCGGCGCAAACAGGGCCGAGAGCTTGAGCACCAGCGCTGCGCCCACGGTCATCATCACCGCGCCTATGACCAGCGCGAGCTGGTACTGCTGGGCCACCTTGGTTTTGCGCGCTGCCAAGTGCAGCAGCCCACCCATGACAAGACCCAGTGCGGCCGAGCCCAGCACCTGGTAGAGCGGCGCCCCCAGCATCACGCCCAGTGAGGCATTGGCCTCGCCATACAGCGCGGGCAGCACCGCAGCGAACGCCACAAAGGCGATCACGTTGTTGAGTGCCACCAGCAGCATGGCGCGCTCGGTCACCGGGCCGGAGGCATCGAGTTCGTGCGCCACGTGGATCAGCACGGCGGGCGAGGACGAAATTGCGATGGTGCTGATCACGGCTGCAGCCAGCCCGGTCACCCCGACCAGTGCCAACCCGAAGTACACGGCGACAAAGGTCAGCGCGCTCTCGGCCAGCGACACCAGCACCACCTGGCGGTCTTGCTGGAGGCGTTTGGTGTCAATCGACAGGCCCAGCCGGTAGAGGATCAGTGCCAGCGAGACATCGACCACGATGCGCGACTGTGCCAAGCCCGCTTCGCTGATCACGCCCAGCACATTTGGCCCCGCCACAAAACCGACCATCATGAAGCCGGTAATGCTGGGCAGCCAGCGCCAGCGGTGGGCGACATAGCCGCCCAGCGCTCCGCAAAACAGGAGAAAGCCGAAAAAAAAGAGCGTATTGAGCGAAAGTGGCCAGTCGGGCAGAAACTCCATGTGTCAGTGCAGCACGCGTGCCGTGCCGTTTTGGGTTGCATCGAGCACGAAGCGCGCGATCGGAACATCAAACGGCTCGCCTGATTCGGTCACGAAACGGTAACTGCCCTGCATGCTGCCGCTCTCGCTGCGCAAACGGCAGCCGCTGGTGTATTGGAAATGCTCACCCGGTCCCAGCATCGGTTGCTGGCCGACGACGCCAAGCCCGCGCACTTCGTCTTGCGGACCTGCCTCGTCTTCAATGACCCAGTGGCGCGCGATCAGCTGCGCCGGGAGGGTGCCTGTGTTGGTAATGGTGATGGTGTAGCTGAAAGCAAACATGTGGCGCTCGGGCGCCGATTGCTCGGCCAAGTAGGCCGTTTGTACGTCGATGTCAAATGGGAGCTGCTGCATGGCGCGCATGGTAACTGCGACAATCGAACTTATGAGCCGCACCTTTCGCATTGCCCCTTCGATCTTGTCTGCCGACTTTGCCCGTTTGGGCGAAGAAGTGAAAAATGTTGTCGCTGCTGGCGCCGACTGGATCCATTTCGACGTCATGGACAACCACTATGTGCCCAACCTGACGTTCGGCCCCATGGTCTGCCAAGCGCTGAAGCCGCACGCGAAGACGCCTGCAGGCCAACCGGTGCCCATCGATGTGCACCTGATGGTCCAGCCTGTCGACGCGCTGGCAGCTGCCTTTGCCGAAGCGGGCGCCGATTCCATCAGTTTTCACCCGGACGCGGCGGGCCACGTGCACCGCAGTATTCAGGCCATCCGCTCCAAAGGCGTGAAAGCAGGACTGGTGTTTAACCCGGCAGAATCGCTTGATGTGCTGGACTGGGTGATTGACGACATTGACCTCGTCCTCATCATGAGCGTCAACCCAGGCTTTGGCGGGCAGAGCTTTATTGAGTCGTCTTTGCGCAAAATCGAGGCCGTGCGCCGACGCATCGACGCCAGCGGCAAAGACATCCACCTGCAAGTTGACGGCGGTATCAAGGTGGAAAACATCCGCCGCGTGGCCGACGCTGGTGCCGACACCTTCGTGGCGGGCAGTGCCATTTTTGGCAAGAGCGACTACCGCAGCGTGATCGACGCCATGCGCCAGCAACTGGCCTGAGCGGCAGGTCAGCCGCTTGTGTTTATTGGGCCGCGGGCGTGATGGTGGTGATTACGCTCTCGCGCAGCACGCCGCCCTCAGGCACCGAGCCGCTGACAGGGCCCTCTACACGGGCGACACAGGCGGCTTGGTCAGCTGGATCCTTAAAGACATCACAGCGCGCCAGCGAGTTGTCGGTCAATCTGGCATTCGCGTTGCTGGTGAGGCTGCCTCGGCGAGATGCCTGCATCGCCGCGCCGGCTTCTTTCAGACAGGTTTGCTGATCCTCCCACGTATTGCCGCTCAGGCACGCCTGGCGGTCCTGCTGGTACTTCTGCTGGGCAGTGTCTTGAGGCCCGGCAGCCTGCGCGGCGCCAGC
This sequence comes from Giesbergeria sp., assembly GCA_052172715.1. Taxonomy (GTDB): domain Bacteria; phylum Pseudomonadota; class Gammaproteobacteria; order Burkholderiales; family Burkholderiaceae_C; genus Simplicispira. Next base: position 9,068 of record JBQMQB010000056.1, read on the forward strand.
CAACAACGCCAAGGTCAGGGTCGCGAATGGCAGAGTGTGTCGAACGAAGTTCATGGCAAATCCTTTGTGGTGCAGTGCTCTGCGAAACGGCGAAGCAGTGCGTGCAGCATGGCCTTCACGTGAGCCCTTGTCTGTCGGACAGGGATGACAGCCGCTGCCCTCTACACTCGCTGCATCTTGATAAAAAGGGGTGACGATGGCCAAGCTGGAGGTGCCGGGGCGCACGTTTGAGGTGGACGCTGCAATGCTCGATCTGGACGGCACCCTGGTCGACACGCTGGGCGATTTCGCCGAGGCACTGGGCCGCATGCTCGTCGAACTGGGTTTGCCTGGCATTGCCCCCGAGCTGATCGGAGCAATGGTTGGAAAAGGCTCCGAGCATTTGCTGATTTCGGTGCTCAATCATGTGCTTGGGGAAGATGGGCGGACGGTTGATGCTATTGAAATAGACGTGCTCTACGCTCGCGCCTGGCCCGCCTACCAGCGGCACTACCAGGCCATCAACGGCCAGTACGCGCAGGTTTATCCGGGTGCGCGAGAAGGCCTGGAATCGCTCACTAAGGCAGGTATGCGCCTGGCCTGCGTCACCAACAAGCCCACGGCGTTCGCCGAGGCACTGCTTACGGGCACGGGCCTGCGTGGGTTTTTCGGCCAGGTAGTGGGTGGCGACGCCTTCGAGCGGAAGAAACCCGATCCGCTGCCGCTCTTGCGCACCTGTGAAGCACTTGCCACTTTGCCCGCGCGCACGCTCATGGTGGGCGATTCGGCCAACGATGCCCAGGCAGCGCGTGCCGCCCGATGCCCGGTGCTGCTGGTCACCTACGGCTACAACCACGGCCGCCCGGCGCGCGAGGTGGATGCCGACGCCTGGGTGGATTCGCTGGCGGCCTTGGTGGGTACCGCCTAGCTGGCCAGTCTCACGCGGCCTGGGTATCAGGGCTTTGGCGGGTGCAAAGCCCGCTTTATTTCACGCCGAGCATTTGGTCCTTGAGCTTCCAGTCGGCTGGAGCTTGGCCGAACCAGATGGACATCAACGCGCGAAAGAACGCCGGGTCTTTAAAGGGCTCGGCCTGCAACTTGCCCTTGGCCCAGATGCTCAGGCCTGTTTCAGG
>JBQMQB010000057.1:0-10113 GCA_052172715.1 Giesbergeria sp.
GGCCAGATCATTGGCCGCATCGGCGCCTATGTGGGCGAGCCTCCGCGCTTTACCACGGTGCGCTATGGTGCTTTGGATGGCTTGTGGAATGGGGTCGAACGCACTTGGCAGGTGTCCGCACTCTCCCTCAAGATGATGGGCCGCATGCTGATTGGCCAGGTTTCAGTTAAGAACATTAGCGGTCCGCTCACCATCGCAGACTACGCGGGTCGCTCGGCCCATGTGGGGTTAACCCAGTACCTCACGTTTCTGGCGCTCATCAGCGTCAGTCTGGGCGTGCTCAACCTGCTGCCCGTGCCAGTCCTCGACGGTGGGCACCTGATGTATTATCTTTGGGAGGGCATCACAGGCAAAGGCGTTTCCGAAGCCTGGATGGAAAATCTGCAGCGTGGCGGTATTGCGGTCTTGCTGCTGATGATGTCCATCGCATTGTTCAACGATTTCACCCGGCTATTTGGCTAACTTGTGGGCCCGCGCGCAAGCATTCGGCGGCAGCCCCAACAATCTCTCTCCATGATGAAGAAACTACCTCGCTTTGGCGTGCGGACCGTTGCGGCCGTGGCGGCCCTGGTTCTTGCAGCGCAGGCGGCCTGGGCGCTTGCGCCATTCAAGGTGCGTGATATCCGAGTGGAAGGCCTCCAACGCGTGGAGGCCGGAACCGTATTTGCCTCGCTTCCACTGCGCGTGGGCGACGACTACAGCGACGACAAGGGGGCGGCTGCCATCCGGGCACTTTTTGGCCTGGGCTTGTTCACCGATGTGCGTCTTGAGGCCTCAGGCGATGTGCTGGTCGTGGTGGTGCAGGAGCGCCCGACGATTGCGGATGTGGAGTTCGCCGGAACGCGCGAGTTCGACAAGGAGACCCTCAAGAAAGTGATGGGCGATATCGGCCTGACCGATGGGCGCCCTTACGACAAGGCGCTGGCCGATCGGGCCGAGCAGGAGCTCAAGCGCCAGTACCTGAATAAGAGTTTCTATGCGGCCCAGGTGGTTACCACTGTCACCCCGATCGAACGCAACCGTGTGAACCTCACCTTCACCGTGACCGAAGGCGATACTGCGCGGATCAAGGACATTCACGTGATTGGCAACAAGGCCTTCAGTGAATCCACGCTCAAGGGGCTGTTTGACCAAGACACGGGTGGTTGGCTCAGTTGGTACACCAAGTCCGACCGCTACGCACGGCCCAAGCTCAACGCCGACCTCGAAACTCTGCGCTCCTACTATTTGCAGCGTGGTTACCTTGAATTTCGCATCGATTCCACGCAGGTAGCGATTTCCCCTGACAAGCAAACCATCTCTATCACCGTCAATGTGACGGAAGGCGAGCGATTCATCGTCTCCGGAGTCAAGTTGGAGGGGATTTACCTCGATCGCGAAGACGAGTTCAAATCGTTGGTCACCATCCGTCCCGGCGAGCCTTACAACGCAGACGAGGTGACTGAGACGACCAAGGCGTTTTCGGACCACTTCGGAAACTTTGGTTTTGCTTTTGCTCGCATCGAAGCAGTTCCCGAAATCGATCGCACAAACGGCCGAGTGGCGCTGACGCTGAGGGCCGACCCACAGCGCCGGGCCTACGTGCGCCGTATCAATGTTGTCGGCAACGACCGCACGCGCGACGAAGTGGTGCGGCGGGAGTTTCGCCAGTTTGAGGCCTCGTGGTACGACGGCGAGAAGATTCGTTTCTCGCGCGACCGCGTTGACCGCCTGGGCTATTTCACCGACGTCAACATCGAGAGCGTGGAGGTGCCGGGCGCGCCCGACCAGGTGGACCTGGTCATCGGAGTCAAGGAAAAGCCCACGGGTTCCTTGCAGCTAGGGGCCGGATTTTCGAGCGCCGAGAAGGTGTCTTTTTCGTTTTCCGTCAAGCAGGAAAATATTTTTGGCTCGGGCAACTACCTGGGCGTCGATGTCAACACCAGCAAATTCAAACGAACGCTGGTGTTCAGCACCACGGACCCTTATTTCACCAAGGATGGCATCTCGCGCACGGTGGATATGTACTACCGCACCGACAAACCTTACGAGGACCAGGGCGGAAACTACGAGCTTGTGACCACCGGTGCCAGTATTCGTTTTGGCGTGCCTTTCAGCGAAACCGACACCGTCTTCTTCGGTGGGGGCTTGGAGCAGACGCGCATCAAGGCAGGCACCAACATTCCTGCCGCTTACCTGGTCTATTCCGATCGTTACGGCTCCAGCAGTTCTGCTGTGCCGCTCACCATTGGTTGGTCGCGCGACAGCCGCGACAGTGCGCTCGCACCCAACGAAGGCCGTTACCAGCGCCTTAATTCCGAGTGGTCGGTGGCGGGAGACGCACGGTATGTGCGCGCCAATTACCAGTACCAGCAGTACGTACCACTCAGTAAAAAATTCACCATGGCCTTCAATGGTGAATTTGGTCTGGGCAAAGGTCTCAGTGGCCGACCCTTCCCGGTGTTCAAGAATTTCTACTCCGGCGGTCTGGGGTCGGTGCGTGGTTTTGACCAAGGCACGCTGGGTCCGCGCGATGTGACTGGGGCCTCGCTAGGCGGGCCGAAGAAGGTCACGCTCAACGCCGAGCTCATTGCGCCGTTCCCAGGCGCCGGCAACGACCGCACGCTGCGCGTGTTTACCTTTGTCGACGTGGGCAATGTGTATGGCGACGGAGACCCCATTCGTGTCAACGAAATGCGTGTCTCTACAGGGGTGGGGATTAGCTGGATCTCCCCACTTGGACCGCTGCGCCTCGCTTACGCCAAGCCGATACGCAAATTCGCCGGCGATAGAATCCAGCAACTGCAATTCCAGATTGGAACGTCCTTCTAATGAAAAATATGACCCGTCACGTTGCATGTGTGCTTGCATTGGCCGCGCTTAGCGCCGGGGCACCCGCCCAAGCCGAAGAGTTCAAAGCTGGTTTCGTTCACACCGAACGTGTGTTCCGTGAAGCCAGCACAGCCAAGGCTGCTCAGGCCAAGCTCGAACAAGAATTCTCACGCCGCGACAAGGAGTTGCTTGACCAGGGCAACGCACTCAAAGCGGGCACCGAGAAGTTCGAGCGCGAAGCTCCCACGCTGTCCGAAAGCCAGCGCCAGACGCGCCAGCGCCAACTGGTAGACCAGGACCGTGATTTCCAGCGCAAGCGCCGTGAATTTCAGGAAGACCTTAATGCCCGCAAGAGTGAAGAGCTGGCGCAGATGGGTGAACGCGTGAACAAGGTTGTCAAGCAGATTGCCGAGCAGGAAAAATACGATTTGATCCTCGATCAAGCGGTCTACATCAACCCCAAGAACGACATCACCGACAAAGTGATCAAGGCGCTCAATGCAGCGGCGCCAGCCAAATAAGCGCGGCGTGCGCATCGCGGTTGCGGCGTGAGTCTTCGCCTGGGAGAAATAGCCGAAGCTTTGGGTGCATGTCTGCACGGCGATGCGCAGCTCTGTATCGAGCGTCTGGCTCCGCTTGAGACGGCCGGACCTGATGCACTCAGTTTTTTGAGCAATCCGCGCTACCAGCAGCAGCTGTCAGCTTCTCGGGCTGCCTGCGTCATAGTGGCGCCGGCCATGGCTGAGCTGGCGAAACTGCGTGGGCCGTGCATCGTTGCAGACGATCCGTACATCTGCTTTGCCCGCGCCACACAGCTGTGGAAGCGCCACATTGCACCCGCGCAAGAAGCCGGTATTCACCCAAGTGCAGTGGTCAGCTCTGACGCTGTGGTGCATTCAACGGCCATTGTGGGCCCCCTCTGCGTGGTGGAACGTGGCGCCCAGGTAGGCGCAGGCACTGTGCTCCACGCCCGCGTGACGCTGGGTGAAGATTGCCATATCGGCGCGCGCTGCATCGTGCATTCTGGCGTGGTCATCGGGGCTGACGGCTTTGGCTTTGCGCAGGAGCGGGGCGCGTGGGTCAAGATTGAGCAGTTGGGCGCGGTGCGCATTGGCGACGATGTTGAAATTGGCGCCAACACCTGCATCGACCGCGGCGCGCTGGACGATACGGTGATTGAAGACGGCGTCAAGATCGACAACCTGGTGCAGATCGGCCACAACGTGCATGTCGGGCGCAACAGCGCCATGGCGGGCTGTGTGGGTGTGGCTGGCAGCGCCAAGATCGGTGCGCGCTGCACGTTTGGTGGCGGCGCGATTGTGCTCGGGCACCTTAGCGTGGCCGACGATGTGCACGTTTCTGCTGCCACTGTGGTGACACATTCCCTCAAACAACCCGGCCACTACACTGGCATGTTTCCTATCGATGACAATGCGCGCTGGGAAAAAAACGCCGCTACGCTCAAGCAGTTACACCGCTTGCGCGAGCGCACCAAGGCGCTGGAAAACCGCCTGCAAGACAACACACCCTAACGCCCATGATGGATATCCACGCAATTCTCAAGCAGCTCCCGCACCGCTATCCTTTTCTGCTGGTAGATCGGGTGCTCGAACTTGAGCGCAACACGCGCATCAAGGCCGTCAAGAACGTCACCTTCAACGAACCCTATTTCATGGGGCACTTTCCCGGTCACCCCGTGATGCCAGGCGTGCTGATTCTTGAGGCGCTTGCTCAGGCGGCCGGACTGCTGGCGTTTGACGCCATGGGCCAGGTGCCCGACGAAAACAATATCTACTATTTCGTAGGTATCGACGGTGCACGCTTCAAGCGTCCCGTAGAGCCTGGCGACCAGTTGATGCTTGACATCACCATCGACCGCGTACGCGGCGGTATCTGGAAGTTCAATGGCATTGCCCGCGTCGGCGACGAAGTTGCCTGCGAAGCACAGCTCATGTGCACCATGCGAGCCGTCGGCTGAACAGGTGGGTGACGTGGCTACGGCCTGTATTCACGCTAGCGCTGTCGTCGATGCGGCTGCGCAGATCGACGCATCGGTACAGATCGGTCCCTATGCGGTGATCGGCCCGCATGTGTCCATCGCCGCTGGCACCACGGTGGGCGCGCACTGCGTTATCGACGGGCACACCAGCATCGGGCGTGACAACCGAATTTTTCAATTTGCCTCGGTCGGTGCGCCGCCACAGGACAAAAAGTACGCCGGTGAGCCGACCAAACTGGTCATTGGCGACCGCAACACCATTCGTGAGTTCTGCACGATCAACACCGGCACCGCGCAGGACCGCGGCGTGACCACGGTGGGCGACGACAACTGGATCATGGCCTACGTGCACATCGCGCACGACTGCCGCGTGGGCAATGGCACCGTGCTTGCCAACAACGCCACGCTGGCAGGCCATGTGCAGATCGACGATTTCGCCATCATCGGCGGGCTCACGGGTATCCACCAGTTCACCCGCGTCGGCGCTTATGTGATGGCGGGCTTTGCCAGCCACATTTCGCAAGACGTTCCGCCATTCATGATGGTTGATGGCAACCCGCTCGCGGTGCGCGGCCTGAACCTTGAAGGCCTGCGCCGGCGCGGCTTTGACAGCCGCCGCGTGTCCACCATCAAGCAGATGCACCGGCTGCTCTACCGCCAGGGCCTGACGCTGGCCGCAGCGCGTGCGGCGATTGCAGAGCTGTCTGTGGGCAACGAAGCGCAGCAGGACGTAGCGATGGTGCTGGAACTGCTCGATGCGTCCACGCGCGGCATCGCTCGCTAAACACATGAACCCGCAACCACGCATCGCCATGGTGGCGGGCGAAACCTCAGGCGATTTGCTGGCCAGCCTGCTGTTGGGTGGCATGCGCGGCTTGTGGCCGCAGTTGCAAGCCTTTGGCATCGGTGGATCGAACATGACAGAGCAAGGCTTCGATGCCTGGTGGCCGAGCGACCGGCTGGCGGTGCACGGCTACAGCGTGGAGTTGTTGCAGCGCTTGGTGGAGCTGGTGCGCATGCGCCGCCAGTTGCGCACGCGATTGCTGGCAGCGCCGCCGTCGGTTTTCATTGGGGTTGATGCGCCGGACTTCAACCTGGCGCTGGAAGCTGATTTGCGTGCTGCGGGTACGCGCACCGTGCATTTCGTCTGCCCGTCGATTTGGGCTTGGCGCGCAGACCGCATTGAAAAAATTCGCCGCGCAGCCGATCACGTGCTGTGCATCTTCCCGTTCGAACCCGCACTGCTGGAGCGCCATGGCATTGCAGCCACCTATGTGGGCCACCCTCTGGCCGGTGTGATTCCCATGGAGCCCGACCGCAGCGCGGCCCGCATCCAATTGGGCTTGCACGAGGGAGATGCGGTGCTGGCCATATTGCCCGGCAGCCGCTCTGCCGAAGTGCAGTACATTACTCCAAGGTTTTTTGATGCTGCAGCGCTTATCCATAAAGCGCTGCCAGCTATCAAAATGATAGTTCCTGCGGTGCCCGCGCTCCAGGCTCGCATTGAACAAGCTGCGCATGCCTGTGGTCTGGGGCATGTGCTGCAGGTCATTCCCGGTCAGTCGCATGCGGCGCTGGCCGCTTGTGATGTGACGCTGATTGCCAGCGGCACAGCCACCCTGGAGGCTGCGCTGTTCAAGCGCCCCATGGTCATTGGCTACCGCATGCACCCTTTGAGCTGGCGCCTGATGCGCCGCAAACAGTTGCAGCCCTGGGTGGGGCTGCCCAATATTTTGTGCAATGATTTTGTCGTACCCGAACTTCTTCAGGACGACGCCACACCGCAGGCGCTGGCTGGCGCAGTGCTGCAGTGGTTCGATGCGCTGGAGAACGACCCTGGCCGCATGACCGTGTTGCACCAACGCTTTACCTTGCTGCACCGAAGCCTGCAGCGAAACACCCCCCAAATTGCCGCCGATGCCATCCAGAAAGTCCTTGCCGCCACGGCCTGAACAAACCTGCCTGCTGTGGCATCCCTCCGGCATAGTGGCCGGGGTGGACGAGGCCGGCCGTGGCCCGCTTGCCGGTCCAGTGGTGGCTGCCGCCGTGATCCTGAACGATTTGCAGCCGATTGCCGGATTGGCAGATTCCAAAAAACTCACGCCGCTGCGGCGCGAGAAACTCTATGACGAAATCCGTGCCAGGGCGTTGTGCTGCAGCATTGCCGAGGCGACGGTGGAAGAGATCGACCGGCTCAATATTCTGCAGGCCACGCTGCTGGCCATGCAGCGGGCGGTGATGGGGCTGCGGCTCAAACCGGCCTTGGTGCTGGTGGATGGCAACCGTCTGCCACGGCTCGATATTCCGGCGGAAGCCATCGTCAAGGGCGATGCGCTGGTCCCCGCTATTTCTGCGGCATCTATTCTGGCCAAAGTGCACCGTGACCGCTGGTGCGTACAGGTGCACGATGAGTTTCCACAATACGGGTTTGCCGGGCACAAGGGCTATGGCACCGCCGCGCACATGGCGGCCTTGCAGGAGCATGGCGCCTGCATTCACCACCGGCGCTCGTTTGCGCCCGTGGCGCTGAATTTGCGTGAAGAGGTGCGCCGATGACTTCGCCCTCTGTGGTGGCTATTCATTCCCGGGACAACGCCTTCGTCAAGGATCTGCGCCGCCTGGCGCAGGACACCACGGCGTACCGCAAGCAGGGCCGCATCTGGCTGGAGGGCGACCATCTCTGCCGTGCAGCGCTGGCGCGTGGGCAAGCCGTGTCGATCGCAGTTTTTTCTGAGTCTTATTGGCCTATAGCGCAGGTGGAATGGGCGCGAGCAGCTATTAAAACAATAGTTCTTGCAGATGCCTTGTTTGCCGATGTCAGTGGTCTGGAGTCACCTGCCCGCATGGGCTTCATTCTCGACCTGCCGGTCGCCGTCGCCCTGCAGCCGGACAAAGCGACGGTGGTGCTCGACCGCGTGCAGGACGCAGGCAACGTGGGCTCCATCCTGCGCAGTGCCTCCGCCTTTGGATTCAGGCAGGTGGTGGCCCTCAAGGGCAGTGCAGCCCTGTGGTCGCCCAAGGTTTTGCGCGCCGGCATGGGCGCACATTTCGCGCTTGATCTGTTCGAAGGCCTTGAGAGAGAGGATCTCGCGGCATTGCAAGCGCCTCTCCTGGTGACACACGTGCATGAAGGCGATTTTTTGCACCGTGCGGCGCTTCCTTGGCCCTGCATCTGGGTGTTTGGCCACGAAGGGCAGGGGGTCGCGCCCGGTATCGAGGCGCTGGCTGCGCAGCGCATTCGTATCGCGCAACCAGGCGGTGAGGAATCGCTCAACGTCGCTGCAGCAGCGGCCATATGCCTGCACGCGAGCAGTAGCGCGCGCTGAGCTGAGAGCGCAAAAGGCGGATCATGATCGGGGTTTTGCGCGGGGCATTGCCTGCGCGAACGCGCGCCAGCGGCTACAATCGGGGGCTTTTCTCGCAACAGCGTCGCCCGACCGCACCCAAAGCAATAAACCATCTGAGAGCTGCCGCCCACGCACGCAATGCGGGGCAGCGCGCAGGCGCCGGGCGACCGTAACCATCCGGAGAACCCAGTGCTTTTGTCTCTCAAGGGAACCCTCCCGCCCGCCATCCTGGCGCTTGCAGACGGCACGGTCTTTATCGGCAATTCGATTGGAGCCCCCGGCTCCACAGTCGGCGAGGTGGTGTTCAACACCTCCATGACCGGCTACCAGGAAATCCTCACCGACCCGAGTTATTGCCAGCAGATCGTGACCCTTACGGTCTCGCATGTGGGCAATTACGGCGTCAATGCGGAAGACGTCGAAGCTGCAAAGATCCACGCCGCTGGCCTGATCATCAAAGACCTGCCACTGCTCGTCAGCAATTTTCGCAGCAGCGAAAGTTTGTCCGACTACCTTAAACGCGCCAACACCGTTGGCATCGCCAACATCGATACGCGCGCGCTCACCCGGCGGCTGCGCAACACGGGCGCGCAGAATGGCGCCATCGTTGCGCTGGCGCCGGACCAAGAGGTCACTCAATCGCTCATCGACAACGCAGTCGCACAGGCGCGTGCTGCTGGTTCCATGACCGGGCTGGATCTGGCCAAGGTTGTCTCCACGCCCACTCGCTATGAGTGGAATCAGACCGAATGGCAACTGGGTACGGGCTACAGTGAGCTGCAGGCACCGCAGTTCCACGTGGTCGCCTACGACTTTGGTGTCAAGTACAACATCCTGCGTATGCTGGCTGAGCGCGGTTGCCGCGTGACGGTCGTGCCGGCGCAGACGACTGCAGGCGAGGCCTTGGCGCTTGGCCCAGATGGTGTGTTTCTCTCCAACGGGCCGGGTGACCCTCAGCCGTGCGACTACGCCATTGAGGCGACGCGCACGCTCATCGATTCGGGCATACCCGTGTTCGGTATCTGCCTCGGGCACCAGATCATGGCCTTGGCCGCTGGCGCTCGCTCGTTCAAGATGGCGCATGGCCACCACGGCGGCAACCACCCGGTGAAAAGCCTGGACACCGGGCGCGTCAGTATCACCAGCCAGAACCACGGTTTTGCCGTGGAAATGGACAGCCTGCCGACCCACCTGCGTGCCACCCACGTGAGCCTATTCGACGGGACCTTGCAGGGCCTGGCGTACCGCGACAAGCCCGCCTTTGGTTTCCAGGGCCACCCGGAAGCCTCGCCTGGACCGCACGACATTGCAGATTTATTTGACCAGTTCGTGGGCGCCATGCGCGATGCCCGTGCTGGTGCACCCATTGGAGGTTTGACATCATGAAACTTTTTAGTTTTCCCGCAGCAGCACTTGAGAAAGCCATTCACAAGCGGATCTTGAGCTTGCCATCGCCACACCGCGAATGGTTCGGCGAACGCTGGCAGCAAAAGCCTTACAAGAAGGCATTCATTGAAAACAAGGCCATGCCGCTGGTGACACTCGTTGCCAAGGGCAAAACCTGGGACGACGCCACCTTCGCCGAGGGGCTGCTGGAGTGGGACGTGACGTTCTACGAAGCGGAAACCGAAGTGCTGCGCCCGCTGGTGCAAGGCGATGGTTTGCTGCAGCTGATGCAGAAGAACCTGCCCGCCGAGCGCGCCGAGCAACTGCTGGAAAAGATTCAGCAACGCCGCGTCGCTGCAACCGATGTGCCTCACGCATCCAACGACTGACCGCTCATCATGCCGAAACGCACAGATATCAAGAGCATCCTCATCATTGGCGCCGGGCCCATCGTGATTGGTCAGGCCTGCGAGTTCGACTACTCCGGCGTGCAGGCCTGCAAGGCGCTGCGGGAAGAGGGCTACAAGGTCATCCTGATCAACAGCAACCCCGCGACGATCATGACCGACC
>JBQMQB010000058.1:0-8719 GCA_052172715.1 Giesbergeria sp.
CCCTTGATATGGGCGACAAAGCCCAAGCCGCAGGCGTCGTGCTCGTTTGCGGGCGAGTACAGACCGTGTTGTTTCAGATGCTCGATCTCGGAGGCCGTAGTCATGGCGCATTCCTCATTGTTTTCGCAGGGATGCCGAGATTAGTGCATTGCAACATTCGCACGCAAGCAAAATAATTGGGGTCAGATTCTAATTAACCAGCTATAAAAATTTAAATTAACTATTAAGGGACACATCAAATTTAATAGCTAATACCGCTTACCTATAGGGCGATTTGGCTTTATTTAACTTCTAATTTACGAACCAAAGGCGGTCTGCCCGCTTTTGATTTGGTCACGCGACGTGCTGATTTTTTTTGTATCGCCGCGACAAACGCAGCCTCACCCAGCGCCCAGCCACGCAGTGTGGCGTCGGTCAAGGCGCTCTGCTGGCCCGCACTCAGCCCCGCCTGCACCAATGCGCCATACGCCGCCTCGCGCGCAAACGGCGTATTTCCCAGGGACCAATACAGCGCGTGCGGCGTGATGAGCCTATCGGCGCGCAACCCCAGGCTGTGTGCGTGGCTGGACCAGCGCCAATCCGCTGCTTGCGCCACCCTACCGGCGCGCACCGGGTTCAGATCGATGTAGACCATGCATGCCAGAAGATAGCGCTCGCTTTCGATCAGCGTAGAGCGGTAGCGCCCCTCCCACAGCGTGCCGCTGCGGCCATGGCGGTTGTTGAAATAGCGCACATAACTGCGCCCTACTGCCTGCATCATCAGAGGCAGCGCCTCCGCCGTGGCCGGTGTGGCCAGCAGGTGAAAGTGGTTGTCCATCAACACATAGGCATGGACCGCCACAGCGAATTTCTGCGCGTTCTCCGCCAGCAACGCCAGCATGATCTCGAAGTCCTGCGTGTCCGCAAAGATCATCTGGCGGTTGTTGCCGCGCTGAATGACGTGGTGCGGGTAACCGGCAAGAGTGAGGCGGGGAAGGCGGGCCATGGAGCGTTCCAAAAATGGGATGCGCTGTCATTTTAATTGGTGTCTGACCCCAATTAAAATAATAGCTGCTGGCGCCTGGCCGCCCTACGTTTTGGCCTCAAATGCTCCGAGATCAATCGGTCTCTAGTCTGGAGGCGGTCGACGTCGCCACTGGCTCCAACCCAAAGCGAGCCCCCATCGACTGCTCCAACCCGAACTCCACCAGGATGGCGCGCAGGCGCTCGGCGGCACTGCGTTTTTTCTGGCCGGTGTATTTGGCAATGATCAGCTCGTTCTTCATGCTGTGCTCCCAGCCCACCAGCTCGGTCACGGTCACTTGGTAGCCACTGGCCTCCAAGCGCAGGCAGCGCAGCACGTTGGTGATCTGGCTGCCCATCTCGCGCGTGTGCAGCGGGTGGCGCCACAGCTCGGCCAGCGGCGTGCGCGAGAGCTGCAGCGCCTTACCGACGCGCAGGAAGGCGGCAACCTCGGCCTGGCAACAGGGGACGATGACCATGGCGCGCGCCCTTTTTTGCAGGCCAAAGGCAATGGCGTCGTCGGTGGCCGTGTCACAGGCGTGCAGCGCAGTGACGATGTCAATGCGCTCGGGCAGCTCTGCCGCACCGGCCGACTCGGCGACCGACAGGTTCAAGAAGGACATGCGCTCGAACCCCAGCCGCTTGGCCAGTGCGCGCGACTGTTCTACCAGCTCGGCTCGGGTTTCGATGCCATAGATGTGCCCGCGGCCCAGCGCACGGAAATACAGGTCGTACAGAATGAAGCCCAGGTAGGACTTGCCCGCACCATGGTCGGCCAGCACAGGCGCATGGCCATCGGCGGCGACTTCTTGGAGCAAGGGCTCGATGAACTGGAACAAATGCCCCACTTGCTTAAGCTTGCGGCGCGAGTCTTGGTTCAGTCGGCCATCGCGCGTCAGGATGTGCAGTTCCTTGAGCAGCTCTATCGACTGCCCAGGGCGCAATTCGGGCAGATCGGGGGGCTGCGCGCCCGCCTTGGTCGATTTGCGCGGCGTCATGCGCGCTCATTCTCAGTAAAACTGGCGCTCTGCGGGTCGCATGGGGGAAGCACACTGGCCCCCACGTCCAACGCTGCCCAGCCGTCGGTGCCCAATGTTTCAAGCAATGCCACATTGCGCTCAAAGATGGTTTCTGCTTCAGGGAACGCCTCTACGGCGCGCTCAATGCTCTCCTCTCGCAGCAGATGCAGCGTGGGCCAGGGCGCGCGGTTGGTGCAGTTGCTCACGTCGTCCTCGGCGGTGCCGGCAAACTGGAATCGGGGATGAAAGCTGGCAATCTGCAGAACGCCCACCAGGTCCAGCGTTTCGAGCAATGCATCGCTTTCGTCCAGAAAATCGTTGAAATCCAGAAAATCGGCCAGCGATTCCGGCAACATGACCAAGGTCGTGTCGCGCTCGTCAGTCGGCAACGCAGCAAGCGCCAGCAGTTCGGACTTGAGCTCTTGCAGGATCTCTGCCGGGCCAACAGCGCGGCAGACCACGTAGTGAATCTGGCCCTTGCTGTGCACGCCCTTGGCAAAGGGACACAGGTTAAGGCCAATCACGGCCCGCTCCAGCCAGCGCACCATGTCTTGCACCACCTGTGCATCTGCGGCATCGCGCGAAGGCGCGGCGCCCGCAAGCGGGCAAGAAGATGGGTTCATGACGGGCACCTGATTAAAAACAAGGCGCAAGTTTACTGGGCACAGCGCCCGGTACCACGCACGCCATCAGGCGCCGCTGCCCATCACTGGCTCTTGCGCTCCAGGCGCTCCAGCGCCGAAATGTCGATCTGATCGGCCAGGCTGCGCAGCGCGGCAATGTCCATGTGGTCTGCGGACACGCTCACTAGCACGCCATTCTTGAGCGCCAACTTGCGCTCGGCAGAACTGCCATCCTTGGCATAGCTCTCGTGCAGAGTGCGCCCACCTTCTTGCCAGGTCTTCTCGGCGTGGCTCTGGTCTTCTTTTTCGCCTTGCGCCATGCCAAAGGCTGCAGCGGCCATGGCCCCTAGCCCCCCAAGATCCACAATTTCTACCCGTACGGTGCGCTCGCCGCTGCCGTACTGCGCAGTCGCCTGGCTGGTGGGCAGGCCCAGTGCTGCGCCGTCCTGCACCTCAAATGCTGTGCGCGCCAGGTCGCCTAATTTCTCGGGCAGGGCCGCTTTGAGCACTTGCGCCCCCAGAGCCTGGCCGCCGCCGAGCATTTCAGTCGCTGCCGCAGTGGCATCGCGGGTAGCAGCCGCCATAGCCGTTGGGTCGTTCTTGGCGCGCGCCTGCTCCATGCTGCGCCCCGCCTCTTCCATCTTGCGCTGCGCCGCCGCGATACCAGCGCCATCAATTGTTATCTCGCCGCCAGGTGTGCGCACCGAGATGGCAGCGCCGTCACCCGCAGCAAAGGGGCTCGCACCGCGCGGCGTGATCATTGCGCTGACAGCGCCCACGATCAACCCCAGGACGATGGCAGCCAGAATCACCAGCGCGGTGTAGGCACCTGACTTTTCCCGGTTGCTCTTCATGAGCACAGGCAAGCCCGTATAGAGCAGGTAAATCGAATACAGCGAAGCCACCAGCCCCAGCATGGCCAACGTCGGCAAGAGCGTAAACACGCCACCGAGAAGCGCCGCGGTGCTGGAATAGACCGCCACCTTGAGCGCCTGCAATTGGTTGGCCGTGCCGCCAAACTTCGGTGCCAATGCATTGATGATGAGCGACAGCACAAACACGCCGACCAGGCTCAGCACGTACGACACCACCATATTCACCAGGCCGGACAGAAATGGCACGCGGAACGAGACGCCAAAGGCGCCCATGCCGACGATCGACATGCCGATGAAACCACACACCGCAGGAATGACAGCCAGCAGCATGAGGTACCTGGTGTACAGGCCCGCAGCATCAGCAGGCTCTGTGTCAATCGTTTCCCAAGTGGGTTTTGGGGACAGCAAAATAGATTTGGCTCGTTCGACGACGTTCATGTTTCCTCCCAGTGCAAACCAGGCCTGCTGTGCGCATGCCCGAAGAAGTGCGGACCATAAAGGCTTACCCCCCTTAGGGCAAGCCGGTAATGGCGCTCAATGTCGCCAACCGTGGAATATGGCCGGTTCAGTCGGGCTGTGCCATCCCCCAGACGGCCCATTCCACCGCTCGTGCGCCAGTCAGCGCAGGCTGTCGCGCTCGAAAGCCACCTGGCCACCTACCAGCGTCCAGCGCACCCGCCCTGGAAGTTCGTAGCCGCCAAACGGCGTGTGTTTGCCTTGGCTCTGCAGGCTTGCAGACGCCACGGTCCAGTGCGCCGCAGGGTCGACAATGCACAAATCGCCCACGCCGCCTTCCACCAACCGGCCCACACTTGCGGCCAGGGTGCCAAGCGCACCCCCGAGGACGCGTGCAGGTTCGTTGGTCACCACCGCCAGCGCCCGCTCCAGCGGCACCTTGCCGTCTTGCGACCACTTGAGCGCAAGGCTCAGCAGCAGCTCCACCCCTGTGGCGCCAGGTTCGGCTTCGGCGAACGGCAGGGTCTTGCCGTCTGCATCGATGGGATTGTGGTCAGACACCAAGGCATCGACCGTGCCGTCGCGAAGCCCTTGCGCCAACGCTTCCCGGTCGCGCTGCTGGCGCAGAGGCGGCATGAGGCGTGCGCGGCTGTCGAAAAAGCCGATGTCGTTTTCTGTCAGATGGAGGTTGTTGATGCTGACATCGCAGCTCACGGCCAGGCCTTCGGCCTTGGCACGGCGCACCAGTTCCACGCCGGCCGCGCTGCTGATGCGGCACAGGTGCACGCGCGCCTGGGTGCCGCGCAACAAATCAAAGATGGTGTGCAGCGCAATCGTCTCGGCCGCTACCGGGATGCCGGACAAACCGAGCCGGGTGGCTAGGGCGCCGCTCGCCGCTACGCCCTTGCCCAGGCTCAGGTCCTGCGGCCGCAGCCAGACCGTATAGCCAAAGGTGGCTGCGTATTGCAGGGCGCGCTGCAGCACCTGGTTGCTTGCCAACGCCACGTCGGCCTGGCCGAATCCGACACAGCCCGATTCGGTGAGCTCGGCCATTTCGGTCAGCACCTCACCAGCGAGACCGCGTGTGAGGGCACCCAGAGGGAACAGGCGCGCCTGGTGCAATTTTTCGGCACGAAACTTGAGCATCTCGACCAGGCCAGGTTCGTCCAGCACGGGGTCGGTATCGGGCGGGCAGACCAGGCTGGTGACGCCGCCGGCAACGGCGGCTGCCATTTCGGATTCGAGCATGCCCTCGTGCTCGTGTCCGGGTTCGCGCATACGGGCAGCAAGGTCCACCAGACCCGGCAGCACCAAGCAGCCGGCAGCGTCAATGCGGCGCGTCGGCGAAAAGTCTGCAGGCGCGCGCCCGAGCCCAACGATGCGCCCTGCGGCCAGCGCCACATCGCAGGTCTGGTCGAGGCCGCTGGCGGGATCGAGCACACGGCCGTTCTGGATGAGAATCTTCATGGTTTGAAGCAAAATTTGCCTCTAGCCCTTAATGAATAAGCGCTAGAAGCTATAAAATTAATAGTAAATACGCTTCAGGCTGTATTGCCGGCCACGATAGACATAGCCGCCATGCGCACTGCAATGCCGAAACTCACCTGCTGCAAGATCACACTCTGCGGACCATCGACCACCGCCGAGTGGATCTCCACACCGCGGTTAATAGGGCCAGGGTGCATCACGATGGCATCGGGCTTGGCCAGGCGCAGGCGCTCTGGCGTCAGACCAAAACTCTTGAAATACTCCTGGCTGGACGGCAGCAGCGCGCCGTTCATGCGCTCGTTCTGCAGCCGCAGCGTGATGACGACGTCGGCATCCTTCAAGCCCTCTTCCAGCGTGTGACAGACCCGCACGCCCATGGGCGCCATGTCCGCCGGCACCAGAGTGCGCGGGCCCACCACGCGCACCTCGGGGCAGCCGAGCGTGGTGAGGCCGTGGATGTCCGAGCGCGCCACGCGCGAATGCAGCACATCGCCGACGATGGCGACCGTGAGGTTGGAAAAATCTTTCTTGTAGTGCCGGATGGTCAGCATGTCCAGCAGGCCCTGTGTGGGGTGCGAATGCCGCCCGTCACCGGCATTGATGACATGCACATGAGGCGCCACGTGCTGGGCAATCAGGTAAGGCGCACCCGATTCGCTGTGCCGCACCACGAACAGATCGGCCGCCATGGCCGAGAGATTGGCAATGGTGTCAAGCAGCGACTCGCCTTTGCTGGCCGAGCTGCGTGCAATGTCGAGGTTGAACACATCGGCCGACAGACGCTTGGCAGCAATCTCGAACGTGGTGCGGGTGCGCGTGCTGTTCTCGAAGAACAGGTTGAACACACTTTTGCCGCGCAGGAGCGGCACTTTTTTGACTTCACGGTCGTTCACCGAGACGAAGCTGGCGGCGGTGTCGAGGATGTGGGTGACGATGTCGCGCGGCAAGCCCTCGACGGAAAGCAGGTGCACCAACTCGCCATTCTTGTTGAGCTGTGGGTTTCGGTGGTTCAGCACGGCGCTGTCTCCCGAACTTCAAGTACAAATGTGTGCTCTGCAGCACGCGCCAGTGCCAGCGCCTGTGTGGCGGGCAACGCGATGCGCGCAGCAGCGTAGTCGGCCTGCACCGGCAGCTCACGCCCGCCGCGGTCCACCAACACAGCAAGGCGCACGCGCGCCGGGCGGCCATAGTCGTAGAGCTCGTTGAGCACGGCGCGCACCGTGCGGCCGGTGTAGAGCACGTCGTCAAGCAGCAGGATGTCGGCGCCGTTCACGTCGAACGGCAAACGGGTTTGGGCGCTTGCTGCGAGACCACGCTGGGCGAAATCGTCGCGGTGCATGCTGGACGAAAGCACACCGGCCTCGCCCACCAGCCCGAGGTCACGCTGCAGGCGCTCAGCCAACCAGGCACCACCCGAGGCGATGCCGGCCAGATAGGTGTCTGGGCGCCGCAGTGCGCGCACGCCCTCAATCAGCTCACGGTACAGCGCCTCTGCATCGAGCGAGAGGGCACGCGGCCCGGCGCCGCCGGACGGATGGGGTGTCATGGAAGATTCCTCAAAAACTGTTCCAGGATGATGCAGGCCGATGCCGCATCGGCATCCTTTGCGCCTTGTGAAAGCGCCTCGGTCGTGCTGTAGCGCTCGTCCACCTCAAACACCGGAAGCCCGAAGCGGCCATGCAACTGGCGCGCAAAGCGCTGGGCACGGCGCGTGTTCTCGTGGCTGGCGCCGTCCGGGTGAAAGGGCACGCCCACCACCAGCGCGTCGGGCTGCCATTCGCGGATGCGCTCAGCCACTGCGACAAACCGCGCATCCCCTTCGGCGCGCACTGTAGGCTGTGGGCTGGCACTGCGCAGCATGCGGGTTCCCACGGCGACACCGGTGCGCTTGAGGCCGTAATCAAAGGCCAGAAAACTCTGCAAATGCGCCGGAACCGCGGTCGCCAGGGCGTGCGGGTCAGCCTGCGTCATGCGTGGCCCGCCCCAGGAGTGAGGCGCCAGGATTCAAGGCCGAGCAGGCCCAAGGCGCGGTCGTAGCGTGCCTCCACCGGCGTGTCGAAAATGACGGCCGCATTTGCATCCACCGTGAGCCAACTGTTTTCGGCCATTTCAGATTCAAGCTGCCCTTCGCCCCAAGATGAGTAGCCGAGCGTGACCAGCACCCGCCGAGGCCCGGCGCCGGTGGCCAGTGCTTCGAGCACGTCTTTAGAGGTGGTCATCTCGAGCCCCCCGGGAATCACCATGGTGGCTGCGTACGCCGGCTCATCGTCCGATTCGAGCTGTACCCTTTCGTGCAGCACAAAGCCGCGTTCGGTCTGCACCGGGCCACCCAGAAACACCGGCGAACCCGTGAGATCGGTGCGACCAAGCTGCAGGTCGACCTTTTCAAACAGCCCTTCCATGCTGATGTCCGTGGGCTTGTTGATGATCAGGCCCAGAGCGCCGCGCTCGCTGTGCTCACAGATGTAGACGACGCTGCGCGCGAACGAAGTGTCCTGCATGCCGGGCATGGCAATCAGAAAATGGTTCGTCAGGTTCATGGGCGCAAAATCGGCAGGCATCGGTCAATTTTACGTTCAACATGCCTGCTCTAACTGCCTGCGGTCTCGTGTGGTTCCGCCGCGACCTGCGTGTACACGATCACCCCGCTCTGCACCACGCGCTGCGCGAATGCGCCCAGGTGCACTGCGTGTTCGTGTTCGACGAAGAGATTCTGGCACCGCTGCCACGCGCGGACCGCCGGGTGCGGTTTATCCGGGAAAGCTTGGTGGAGCTCGACGCTGAACTGCGCGCCCTGGCGCAGAACGCGGCTTGCGGCCTAATCGTGCTGCTCGCGGTGGCCAGTTCTGCGATTCCACAGCTCGCGCAGCAGTTGGGCGCAGGCGCGGTGTATGCCAGCCGTGATGATGAACCCGCCGCCCTCACGCGCGATGCCCAGGTGCGCACGGCGCTTGCCGCACAAGGGCGTGCGTTGCAGCTCTACAAAGACCATACGGTGTTTGAGCGCGCCGAACTGCTGACACAGGCAGGTACGCCGTACACCGTGTTTACGCCTTACAAGAACGCTTGGCTGCGCAAGGTTGATGCATTCTTCCTGCAGTCCTACCAGGTGCATCTGAGGCCCGAATCGCTGGCGCCACGGCCCAACTTCGTTGGCCGTGATGTTCCTTCGCTGGCGACCCTGGGGTTTGGGCCGAGCGACAACCTGGCCCTGCCTGTACCTCCAGGAACCTCCGGCGGACGCGCACTGTGGGGG
>JBQMQB010000058.1:8819-10085 GCA_052172715.1 Giesbergeria sp.
GGCAGGCATTGAGCTGGGCAAGAACTACCCAGCACCGGTGGTAGACCACGCAGCGGCACGTGAGCGCACGCTGGCGCGCTATTCGGTCGTCAAGGAAGCCGCACGTTCCAGTAGCACGTAACGCCGCAAGTCACGAGGACGGAGGAGCTGCTTGTACACGGGGCGGAGCGGGCGGCTCCACATCCGCCACGCGCATTCCGGCCACTTCCAAGGGCGTACCTGCGGCCAAGCGCACGCGCAGCGTCAGATCGGTGCGGTTGTCGGCGTGGGCGAGCATGTTCTCGCGGCTGATCGCACCGCGCTCATAGAGAGAGAAGAGCGACTGATCAAAGGTGCACATACCTACCTGGCTGCTGCGCTCAAGCGCAGTGCGAAGCTCGTGCACCTGCCCTTTTTGCAGCAGGTCGGCAATGTAATTGGTGAGAAACAAGAGCTCGACCGCCGGTACCTGGCGTTTCTGCGTGCCGGGGATCAACCGCTGCGCGACCACAGCTTTCAGGTTGAGCGAAAGGTCAAGCAGGATCTGGGCATGCGCCGTTTCGGGGAAAAAGTTCAGGATGCGCTGGATCGACTGGCTGGCATTGTTGGCGTGCAGGGTGGACACACACAAATGCCCGGATTCGGCGTAGTGCAAGGCGTGCTGCATGGTTTCGCGATCGCGAATTTCGCCGATCATGATCACGCTGGGCGCTTCGCGCATCGCGTGGCGCAGGGCCTCGTCGTACGAAAGCGTATCGAGACCGACTTCGCGCTGCGTCACCAAGGAGCGTCGGTGCGGATGCACATACTCGATCGGATCCTCAATCGTCAGAATGTGCCCAGGAACAGACGCATTGCGGTGGTCCAAAAGGGAGGCAACCGTTGTAGTTTTTCCCGCACCGGCCGCACCCACTGCGAGCACCAAGCCATGCTTTAGAAAGGCGAGTTGGTGCACCGCAGGTGGCAAGCCTAAGGCCTCAAGCGAGGGAATCTGCGACGCGACATGGCGAACCACCATACCAGTCTGCCCACGCTGCAAGTGCACGTTGACACGGAATCGGCCAGCACCTGGTATGTGCATCGCCAGATCGCACTCTTTGCGCGCCTCAAACGCCTGCGCTTGCGCCGGGCTCATGACGGAGCCTGCAAATTCCAGAATCTCTTGCGCAGCCAAAGGCACCTGCGAGAGCGCCATGTAATCGCCATGGTGCCGGATGGTTGCGGGAGCGCCTGCTATCAAAAACAGGTCAGAGGCTTCCTCCCGCACCATTGCATAAAGAAACTCCC
>JBQMQB010000059.1:0-5774 GCA_052172715.1 Giesbergeria sp.
ACCGGCGGCGCCGGCTTTATCGGCGCCAACTTCGTGCTCGACTGGCTTGCAGCCAACGACGAGCCCGTCCTTAACCTCGACAAGCTCACCTACGCTGGCAACCGCAACAACCTGGCAAGCCTTGAAGGCGATGCCCGCCACGTCTTCGTGCAGGGTGACATTGGTGATGCGGCCCTGGTGGAACGTCTGCTGGCCGAGTACCAGCCGCGTGCGGTGGTGAACTTCGCCGCCGAGTCGCATGTGGACCGCTCCATTCACGGGCCTGAAGATTTCATCCAGACCAACGTCGTTGGAACTTTTAGGCTTTTACAGGCCGTAAGGCAATACTGGCAAGCGCTACCAGCTATTGAAAAAGAAGCGTTTCGGTTCTTGCATGTGAGTACCGACGAGGTGTACGGTACGCTGGCACCCGACGCCCCGGCCTTCACCGAGACGCACGCCACCGAGCCTAACAGCCCCTATTCGGCCAGCAAGGCTGCCAGCGACCACTTGGTGCGCGCATGGCACCACACCTTTGGCCTGCCGGTGCTCACCACCAACTGCAGCAACAACTACGGCCCGCTGCATTTCCCGGAAAAGCTCATCCCTCTGATGATCGTCAACGCCCTGGCCGGCAAAAACCTGCCGGTGTACGGCGACGGCATGCAGGTGCGCGACTGGCTGTATGTGGCCGACCACTGCAGCGCCATCCGCCGGGTGCTTGAAGCTGGCAAGCTTGGCGAGACCTACAACGTGGGCGGCTGGAACGAGATGCCTAACCTTGACATCGTGCACACCGTCTGCCGATTGCTTGACGAACTGCGCCCGCGTGCCGACGCCAAACCCTACGCCGAGCAGATTACCTACGTGCAGGACCGCCCTGGCCACGATCGCCGCTACGCCATCGACGCACGCAAGATTGAGCGTGAGCTGGGGTGGAAGCCTTCTGAAACCTTTGAGTCGGGCATTCGCAAGACGGTGCAGTGGTATCTGGCGAATCCCGAATGGGTGGCGCAGGTGCAAAGCGGCGCCTACCGCGACTGGGTGCAAAAGCAGTACGAAGCGGCGCCCACCGCCACCAGCGCATGAACATCCTGCTTTTCGGAAAAAGCGGCCAGGTCGGCTGGGAACTGCAGCGCAGCCTCTCGGTACTGGGGCAGGTCACCGCACTCGACTTTGACAGCCAGGACCATTGCGGCGACTTCGCCAACCCGGATGGCATCGCCCAGACCGTGCGCGCGCTCAAACCTGACGTCATCGTCAATGCCGCCGCCCACACCGCCGTAGACAAAGCCGAGAGCGAGCCAGAGTTCGCCCTGCTGCTGAACGCCACCACGCCTGGTGTGCTGGCGGGTGAAGCCGCGCGCTTGAATGCTTGGCTGGTGCACTACAGCACCGACTACGTGTTCGACGGCAGCGGTACCCGCCCTTGGGTGGAAACTGACGCCCCGGTACCTCTCAGCGTGTATGGTCGTACCAAGCTGGAAGGCGAGCAGCGCATCCAGCAGTCGGGCGCCAAACACCTCATCCTGCGCACCAGCTGGGTCTACGCGGCGCGTGGCGCCAACTTCGCCAAAACCATGCTGCGCTTGGCGCAAGAGCGCGAGCGCCTCACTGTCATCGACGACCAATGGGGCGCGCCCACTGGCGCCGACCTGCTCGCCGATGTCACCGCCCACGCCATCCGCCACCTGCAGCAGCACCCGCAAGACGGGGGCCTGTACCACTGCGTCGCGGCTGGTGAGACCAACTGGAATTTGTACGCAAAAGCGGTTCTGGCGCTTGCTGTACAAGCGCAACCAGCTATCAAATTCAAAGCGACTGAAGTAGCGCCCGTACCTACCAGCGCCTTCCCCACGCCTGCCACGCGTCCGCACAATTCGCGCCTGGACACCTCCCGCCTGCAAGCCACCTTTGGCCTCACGCTCCCGCCGTGGCAACAAGGCGTAGCCCGCATGCTCCATGAAATCCTCTGAAAGCCCGCCCATGACATCCCGTAAAGGCATCGTGCTCGCTGGCGGCTCCGGCACCCGCCTGCACCCCGCCACCCTCGCGCTTAGCAAGCAGCTATTGCCGGTGTACGACAAGCCGATGGTGTACTACCCGCTGGCCACCTTGATGCTCGCCGGCATCCGCGAAATTCTTATCATTAGCACGCCGCAAGACACCCCGCGCTTTGAGCAATTGCTGGGCGATGGCAGTCAGTGGGGTCTCAAACTCCAGTACGCCGTGCAGGCAAAGCCCGA
Organism: Giesbergeria sp.; assembly: GCA_052172715.1. Classification (GTDB taxonomy): domain Bacteria; phylum Pseudomonadota; class Gammaproteobacteria; order Burkholderiales; family Burkholderiaceae_C; genus Simplicispira. The sequence goes on from JBQMQB010000059.1 coordinate 2,226, forward strand.
TGGGTTGGCGCAGGCCTTTGTCATTGGTGCAGATTTCCTCGCCGGTAGCCCAAGCGCGCTGGTGCTGGGCGACAACATCTTCTACGGCCACGACATCCACGAACTGCTCGCCAGCGCCGACCAGCGCACCAGCGGCGCCACGGTGTTCGCCTACCATGTGCACGACCCTGAGCGCTATGGTGTGGCCGAGTTCGACAAGGTCGGCAAAGTACTCACCATCGAAGAAAAACCCGCCAAACCCAAGTCCAACTACGCTGTCACCGGCCTGTACTTCTACGACGAATGCGTGGTGGAACTGGCCCGTGGCCTCGCTCCATCAGCACGCGGCGAGTACGAAATCACCGACCTTAATCGCCTGTACCTGGAGCAAGAAGCCCTGCACGTCGAGATCATGGGCCGTGGCTATGCCTGGCTTGATACTGGCACCCACGACAGCCTACTGGACGCCGGCCAGTTCATCGCCACGCTGGAGCGCCGCCAGGGCCTGAAAATTGCCTGCCCGGAAGAAATCGCCTGGCGCAGCGGCTGGATCGACAATGCTCAGCTAGAGAACTTGGCCAAGCCGCTGGCCAAGAACGGCTACGGCCAGTACCTGATGCGCCTGCTTAAAGAAAAGGTTTATTGAACGCCATGCAAGCCACGCCCCTTGCCATTCCCGATGTAGTGCTGATCGAACCCAAGGTGTTCGGCGATGCGCGCGGGTTTTTTTACGAAAGCTTCAACCAGCGCGCCTTTAACGAGGCGACCGGCACCGACCACGCGTTTGTGCAGGACAACCACAGCCGCTCAAGCCGGGGGGTATTGCGTGGCTTGCACTACCAGGTGCCGCCAAAAGCGCAAGGCAAGCTGGTGCGCGTGGTGCAAGGCAGTGTGTTCGATGTCGCCGTAGACATTCGAAAAAATTCACCCACGTTTGGAGCATGGGTAGGCGTTGAGCTGAGTGAAGACAACCACCGCCAGCTTTGGATACCACCAGGGCTCGCCCACGGCTTCCTCGTGCTGTCCGAAACGGCCGAATTCCTCTACAAAACGACCGATTACTACAGCCCTGAACACGAGCGCTGTATTGCGTGGAACGATCCGCAATTGGCCATCACCTGGCCCGACGTGGGCCAAGCCCCAGTGCTCTCTGGCAAAGACCTTGCAGGCCTGAGTCTGGCCAGTGTGTTGGCCGCCGCCTGATGGCGCGAACCCGCCCGTGCCGGGCCGTGGCGCAAAGCAGCCAGTGAGCCGCAGCGAAACGCCGCCCTCGGCGAGCGAACCTGCGCCGCAAACGCCCTTGCGGATTGCCCTCATTGGCACCGATGGCTTGCCTGCCCGCTACGGCGGTTTTGAAACCTGCGTGGCGCAGCTTGCCCCCAGGTTGGCGGCCTTGGGGCACCAGGTCGAGGTTTTTGGCTCGGCCAGTGGGCGCAGTGTGCGTGCGGCCGACGGGCCGGGCCTGCGCCATCGCTATCTGCCCTTGCGCGCCAATGGGGCGGCCTCGGTGCCTTACGACCTGCTGAGCTTTCTGCTCAGTTACCGCCGCAGCGACGCTATCGTGGTCATGGGTGTTTCGGCGGGGGCGTTTGTGCCGCTGATGCGCTGGATCGCGGGGCCACGGCGCATTGTGGTGAATGTCGATGGCCTGGAAGCCCGGCGCAGCAAGTGGCACGGCTTGCCGCGCGCCTTTTTGCGCCTGAGCGAGCGGCTGGCCATCCGCCACGCCCACCACGTCATCAGCGACAACCAGGGCATTGCCGACATCGTATCCAGTAGCTATGGCCGAGCCAGTACCGTGATCCCCTACGGCAACGACCATGTACAGCATATTGAGCCTGTCCAGGTGCAAGCGCTTTTGCAGCAGCGTTTCGGGCTGCAGCCCGGCGGCTACCTTCTGACTGTCGCCCGCATCGAGCCCGAAAACCAGATTGCCGAAATGATAGACGCCGCCTTGGCCAGCGGTGCCGACCGTTATGCCGTCGTAGGCAATTTCAGCACCACCGCCCTTGGACAGCAATTGCAGCAGCGCTACCGCAATGAGCCGCGCATCCAGTGCATCGACTCGCTGTTCGAGCCGCAGGCGCTCGCGGCCTTGCGTGCGGGTTGCCGCCTGTACCTGCACGGCCACAGCGTGGGGGGCACCAACCCTTCGCTGATCGAGATGCTGCCCTACCACCGCCCCATCCTGGCGTTCGACTGCGTGTTCAACCGCCACACCTTGGCAGGCGAGGGCGGGTACTTCACCTGTGCGCAAGAGCTTGTGCAATGCCTGCGCGAGCCAGACCTGCAGGCCTGGACACCGCAGCAGCACGGCCAGTCATCCACCCGCTACCTTTGGGCGGATATCGCACAGGCCTATGCCCAGCTCTGCCAGAAAGAGGCCGTGCCGTGAACGAATCCCACCCAGCATTGGCCACGCTCCGCCCTCAGACATGCGTAGTGGCCGTGGTCGTCACCTTCCAGCCCGACCTTGTCGCGCTCGGGCTGCAGATCGAGGCCTTGCGGCCCCAGGTGGCGCGCATGGTCATTGTGGACAACGCTTCGACCACGGACCTGGCCGTCTGGTGCCGCGGGGCAGCCCCGCAGGTCGATGCCGTGCTGTGCATGGAGCGCAACCTGGGGATAGGCGGCGCGCAGAACCGGGGAATCGATTGGGCCCGGTCGCAGGGTGCCAGCCATGTGCTGCTCATGGACCAAGACAGCTTGCCCGATACCGACATGGTCCGCCAGCTCCTCTGCGCCCTGCAAGATCGCCCCGATGCCGGCGCCGCCGGTCCGCTGCACGCCGACCCGCGCCAACCCATCGCGCATTCACCCTTTGTGTGGCTCGAAGGTTTTCGCTTTCGCAGGCTCCCCTGCGCGCCGGGGGTGGTGCATGAGGTGGACCACCTGATTGCATCAGGCTGCCTGATTCCGCTGGCGGTGCTCGACCAGGTGGGTGTGCTGCTCGAAGATTGGTTTATCGATTTTGTGGACGTCGAGTGGAGCCTGCGCGCCCGCGCCGCAGGCTGGGTGCTGCTGGGTGTCTGCTCCGCGCGCATGGCCCACGGGCTGGGTGGCCCGCCCATTGTGTTCATGGGGCGCAGATTTTTGGCATACCCCGCCTGGCGCCACTACTTCCAGGTGCGCAATGCGGTGTTGTTGTACTGCCAGCCTTTTGTTCCCATCCGCTGGGCGCTGGCGTCTGCCTGGCGGCTGTTCATGAAGATCGGCTTCAATTGCGTCGCCGGGCGCAGCCGCTGGCAGCACTTCAAGGCAAGCCTGCGCGGTATTTGGGATGGTGTGCGGGGCCGGGCCGGGCCATTGTGAGGCTTCGGCGAAGCGCCCTCCCTGGTTCGGCACGGGCAGGCAGGTGCTTCGTGGTAAATTGCACGGCTTTTTCGGGTGGGTGCTGCGGTGCAAGCGCGCCCTTGAGCTGAATAAAAATCCCTGCGAGCTGTGTAAGCTTCTGCTGATTTAATTACATATTGCTTGCAAATACTGCCGCACGGATGATTCAGAATATTCAGGAACAGGCGCGGACAATGAATTCTATGACTGGGACAGGCACAGTGGATATTTTAGAGA
>JBQMQB010000059.1:5874-10082 GCA_052172715.1 Giesbergeria sp.
CCGACAACGCAGAGGTAATTCCCGCATTTGCCTGTCCTGATCCGAAAAATCAGTCTCTGCAAAATGCGATGGCATTGGTGTTTGGTAGAGTGCCAGATATTTATTTCGGACTTGAAACCGAAATATCCACCCAACTTAATGCTTGGTACCTCCAGGAAACCGCCGAAGACGATCTGGCGGGTGATGGTCAACCTGCAGCAGCGGAGTTCATTGAACACCTGCGGGATATGGCGTCCGAGGCGCCCATTATTCAGCGCGTGAGCCAGATAATTTCCAACGCGGTGGCAGCGCAGGCGTCCGATATTCACATTGAAACCTACGAAGAGAAATCGGTGGTTCGTATCCGTGTCGACGGCGAGCTGTTTCAGGTGGACGAGCTCGACAACAAGGACGCGCCGGCCGTCGTCTCGCGCATCAAGATCCTCTCGCAGCTCGATATTGCGGAGCGCCGTATGCCGCAAGATGGTCGCACCAAGCTGCGGGTGCACGGCAAGGAAATGGACGCGCGGGTGTCCACCATTCCCACCATGTTCGGCGAGTCCGTCGTCATGCGTTTGCTCGAAAAGAATTTCGATCTGCTCTCGCTGGAAAGCCTGCAGTTCAGCCCGGCCACGCTGCAGCAGCTGCGTCAATTGCTGACGGTGCCGCATGGTATTTTTCTGGTAACCGGTCCTACAGGCTCCGGAAAATCGACCACGCTGTACGCTTCGCTGCAGGAGCTTGAAGGCGCGAACCTCAAGATACTGACGGTTGAAGACCCGGTGGAATACCGGTTGCAATGGCTCAACCAAGTGCAGGTGCAGCCGCAGATTGGCTTGACTTTCGCCCAAGTGTTGCGCTCGTTCCTGCGGCAAGATCCGGACGTCATCATGATCGGGGAAATGCGCGACGGGGAAACCGCAGAAATCGCCGTCCAGGCCGCGCTGACCGGGCACCTGGTGCTCTCTACGCTGCACACCAACAGCGCTCTGGGGGCAGTGGTTCGGCTTATCAACATGGGCGTTGAGCCCTACCTCATCACCGCCTCGGTCATTGGGGTGCTGGCACAGCGTTTGGTGCGCCGCTTGTGTGGCGAATGTCGCCAGCCACTGGACCCAGAGCAGGCGCAGGCCGCCGCCGCGTCGCTGGGCGTGGGGCTGGGTGCTGGCCATACGCTCTACCGTGCAGTGGGTTGTCCGGCTTGCCGGAACACCGGCTACCGTGGGCGCCTGGCGCTGCACGAATTGCTGCTGATGTCTGAGGACATCAAGAAAAAAGTGCTCGACAAGGGTGCCGCCCTGACGCAAGAAGACGGCACCTACGTGGCAGGGAACTTGTTGCAGGATGGGGCCACCAAGGTGCTTCAAGGTATGACGACTGCAGAAGAAGTGCTGCGCGTTGCGCGTCAGAATGATTGATTTTCACTACACAGGCTTAGCGACCGACGGCAAATCCTGCCAGGGGACGGTGCGCGCGCAGACGCCGGAAGCAGCCCGTTTGCGGCTCATCGGTCAGGGTGTGACGCCGGTGCGTATTGAGACGGCAGATGGTGCCTCGGTGGGCGATGCGTCACGCAAGGGCGGCGCAAAGCTCAAGCGCAGCGATGTGCTCTTGTTTACTCGGGAAATGGCGCACCTCAAGCAGGCGAATATGCCGCTGGACAGGGCGCTCGCGCTGCTGAAGGAAACGGCCGCCACAGACCGTTTGACGCATTTTATTTTGGCGCTAGAGGAAGGTATTCGCGGCGGCAAGTCCCTCTATACCTCGATGCTGCCGTTCGAACGCGATTTCGGAAAGCAGTATCTGGTGCTGATCCGCGCCGGAGAAGCCTCTGGCTCGCTCAATGTGGTGCTGAAAGAGCTGACGCTACAGCTGGAAACAGACGACAAGCTGCGCAATTACGTGATCTCATCCATGACCTACCCGGTGATTTTGCTGGTGGTGTCGGTGCTCTCCGTGGCTTTGCTGCTTGCATTTGTTGTGCCGCAGTTCCGGGAAATTTTTGACTCCATGGGCGATGCCCTGCCGTACTCCACCAAGCTGGTGATCGGTCTGAGTGATTTTGTGCGTTCGTACTGGATGGCCATTCTGGCCGCGCTGGCTGCGGGAATGCTGTTTCTCTCGCGCTGGAGTGCGACCGACGGCGGGCGCATGCACTTGGACGCTCTGCTGCTGGGCATGCCCCTGATGGGGAAGGTGGTCAGAAATTTGCAGTTCGCGGTGTATTTCAGAACCTTTGGCAATCTGCTGCAGCGCGGGGTGCCCATGGTCGATGCGCTGCGCATTGCACTCGATACCTTGACCAACACCGCCTTGCGCAAAGATTTTGAGCCACTCGTGGGCATGGTCAAGGCGGGTAAGCGGCTGTCGGCAGGCTTTGTGTCGCCGCATTTCGACAAGACCGGCACCCCGCAACTGATTCGCGTCGCCGAGGAAACCGGACAAATGGACAGTACTTTGCTGAGCCTTGCCGACCGTTATGAAGACCAAGGGCGTCGCACCATGGACCGCGTGCTGGCGATCATGGAGCCGGTCGTCATTATTTTGTTGGGAGCTCTTGTGGCTTTCATTATTGTGGCAATTCTGGGTGGCGTGCTTTCGATCAACGACACCATTTAAATACAGACAAAGGAATTTCATGAAAAACCTGTTTCCCATTGCGTGGCCTGTGCGCCCTGCGCGCCGGTCCTCCGGTTTCACCTTGATCGAGCTTCTGGTGGTGCTGGTGATTTTGACGTTGCTGGCCGGGCTCGTGGGTCCGAGCGTGCTTAACCAGTTGGGCGGCGCCAAAGTCAAGACCGCGCGCATCCAGGTTGCAGAAATCGAGCAAAGCATGGATTTGTTCAAGCTTGATGTTGGCCGCTACCCCAACGATGCCGAAGGCCTGCGCGCGCTGGTCGAACGCCCTGCTACCGCGCCAGGCTGGAGCGGCCCTTATCTGAAAAAAGGACTGCCCGTCGACCCTTGGGGTGCCCCTTACCTGTACAAGAACCCCGGTCGCAGCGGCGGGGCTGATGTGTTCTCGCTGGGAGCGGACGGCAAACCCGGTGGCGATGGCGACAACGCAGACGTCTTCAATTGAGCCTGCGGGCATACCGTGCACACAGCCGTGAAACTCGCGCGATGAGCCGCCGCTTCAGGGCGACAGGCTTCACCCTGCTCGAACTGCTGGTGGTGCTGGTGCTTGCTGGCATTTCAGCCGCCGTGGTGGGAAGCGGAGCGCAGTCTTTCATGGACCGGGCGCGCTACCACCAAGCTGTGCGTGATGTCGCCAGCCGCCTCAGTCAGGCGCGGGCGCTGTGTGTCCAGCAGGGCAAGTCCATTACCGTGGCGTACGAACCGCAGGCGCGGCAACTGCTGGTGCAGGGCCAGCCGCCGCTGGTGATTCCGCAGTCGCTCGAGGTGCAGTGGCTGCCTTTGCCGCCTGACCCCAAAGCCGTCCCTGCGTCGGGTCAGCCTGTTTTTGTCTTCAATGCCGACGGCGGGGCAAAGGGCGGACAGTTTTCAGTCGCTCGCGGCGGTCAGGGTGTGCAGTTCCGTGTGAGCTGGCTGCTTGGCACTGTCGAGCAGGTCGCGGTGGCAGGTCGGTCATGAACGTGCGGTGGTCCACTTCCGACAGGCCCCTCAACCGGTTAAGCGGGGCGGTCGTGCGCTGCAGGGCACCTCTGGGGTTTGCCTTGCTCGAAGCCCTGGTCGCGATGGCGATCGCCTCGGTCGCACTGGTTGCCTTGTACCGAACGGTCGGCCAGGGTTCCAAAAACGTCGTCAATGTGGAAGCCAGGGTCGAGGCGACCTTGCTAGTAAGGTCCGTTCTGGCCGGGGCTACCTTTGCAGAGGATTTGGTCAAGTCCCCATCCGGCCAGGCCGGTGCTTGGCGCTGGGTGGTGCACATCGCACCCGAACAGGTGCAAGTCACCGAGGAGGGCGGCCGACCGGCGGCATCGCCAGTGCACGCTGCGCGCATTACGGTTGAGGTTTCGAGTACGCAAGGTGGCGCACCCGTCCTCAGCTGGACCACCTGGAAGCCTTGGCGGGCGGCACCATGAAAGCGGCTTTTCGCCGCTCTCAGGTAGGCTTCACTTTGCTGGAGCTGCTCATCGCGCTGGTCATTACCGCCGCAGTGGTGACCTTGATGTTTGCCGGTTTTGCACTGATCGGCAGGTCCGAAGACCGCAACCAGCGCCTGATGGATCGCTCCGAGCATATGTTGGTGGTCAGCCAGTGGTTGG
>JBQMQB010000060.1:0-1571 GCA_052172715.1 Giesbergeria sp.
GCCGCCACCGGTGCTGTGCCTGATCGGGCGGGTGGTGCCCATCAAGGACATCAAGACCTTTGTGCGCGCCATGCGGCGGGTGGCCAACGAGCTGCCGGGCGCTGAAGGCTGGATTGCCGGCCCCGCCGACGAAGACCCTTCCTACGCTGAAGAATGCCAAAGCCTGGTGCGCAGCTTGGGACTGGAGCAGAACATCCGTTTCTTGGGCTTCCAAAAGGTCGAAGATTTAATGCCGCGCATCGGCCTGGTGGTGCTTTCGTCCATCAGCGAGGCGCTTCCGCTGGTACTGCTTGAGGGCTATGCCGCCGGAGTGCCTGCGGTGTCGACCGACGTCGGTTCCTGCCGCCAACTGGTGGAGGGACTGGACGCCGCCGACCAAGCACTAGGGCCGTCCGGCAAGGTGGTTCCCATTGCAGACCCTCAGCAACTGGCCGATGCTGCTCTGTCATTACTGAAAGACCCTGCGGCATGGAAAGCCGCCAGCAATGCCGCCATCGCGCGTGTCGAGCGCTATTACACCGACACGATGATGTTCGACCGCTACCGCGCGGTTTATGAAAAAGCCTTTCGCCAGGCCCAAAGCGCACACCCATGGCGGGCATAGGTTTCGAGCTGCGCCATATGCTGCGCAAAAACACACTGCTCAGCTTGGTGCAGGCGTATGCCTATGCCAGCGTAATTGGTTCCGGGCCCTGGGTGTTTTCCATCGTCGGCATTCTGTTGATCGGTATTTTCAGCGCCAGCATGGTGGTGCCTGCCTTCCTGGTCACCCAGTTCCAGACTTCGGTGACCTACTTGGTGGCCAGCAGCCTGGTCCTGACCGGGCTGGTGCAATTGGCGTTCACGCGCTTCATCTCCGACCGCCTGTTTGAAAAACAGCAAGACCTGGTGCTGCCCAACCTACATGGTCTGCTGCTGGTCGTACTGCTGGTGGCCGGCGCGCTGGGCAGCTTGGCCCTGTTCGTGGTGCTGCCCGGCTTGGGCCTGCTGTACCGCCTGCTCATGTTGGCAGGCTTCACACTGATGTGCGGCGTATGGGTGCTGACCATCTTGCTGTCGGGCATGAAACGGTACAAGGCCATCGTGATGCTGTTTGGGCTGGCGTATGCACTGATCGTGCTTAGCGCCCTGCTGCTGCGGCCCTACGGTCTTGAGGGTCTGCTGGGCGGTTTCGTTCTCGGTAACTATGTGCTTCTCGGTGGCATGTGGCTGTTGGTAGTGCGCGAATTCAACCCAACAGGTCGCCTCGTGGCGTTTGACTTCGCGCGCAGCAGCATGCTGTACCCGTCCCTTATGGTCATCGGCCTGCTCTACAACCTGGGCATCTGGGCCGACAAGTTCATGTTTTGGTATTTTCCGCCGACCTCTCAGGCCATCATCGGCGGGCTGCGTGCCTCGCTGATCTACGACATGCCGGTGTTCCTGTCGTATCTGTCGATCATTCCAGGCATGGCGGTTTTTCTGGTGCGCATCGAAACCGATTTCGTCGAGTTCTACGACAAATTCTACGACGCCGTGCGCAGCGGCGGCTCGCTTGAATACATCGAGTCGATGCGCGACGAAATGGTCTA
>JBQMQB010000060.1:1671-10047 GCA_052172715.1 Giesbergeria sp.
AGCCGCAGTCTCAACCAGCTGGAATACCGAACCTTCATGCTGCAGTAACTCAGTGCGCTAGATCGCCCAGGCTCGTAGGCAGGGCACAATCTTGCAAAAACCCCATCCCTCTGGAACACCATGCACCACTCTCGCGCCCTCTTGCGCCTGTGCGCTCTGCCCCTGACTGCACTCCTGGCATCCTGCGGTGGGGGTGATTCAGGCGAGGCTCGTACCTCCGTAGTCGCCGTCCAAATCACAGCGCCAACGCCTGAGGACAATGTGTTCACGGTCGGTACCCCTGTTACGGTGAGCGCCAGCACCAGCGTCAACGGGGTCCCGGTGACCGATGGCACGGTGGTGCAATTCTCAGCGCCATCGGCTGTGTTTGCCCCTGCAACGCCACAGAATCGCGCCGGGGAGTCCTCCAGCACACAAACCAGTAATGCAACCGGGCCACTGCAGGTTAGTGCAGCGGTGACAAAGGCCGGTCAGAGCGCTTCGGCCACTCAAACCATCTACCAGCGCCCCGCACCCGCGCCGTTGGAAATTCTGGTGCCCGCCTATTTCTACCCATCCAAGAGTTCAGACTGGAATGCACTGGTCGCCAGCGCAGCCGCCCATCCCTCGGTCGCCGTCACGGCGATCATGAACCCCAACAATGGAACCTTCAGCAGCGCCGACCCCAATTTCACGAACGCGGCCACGCAGTTCGTAAATGCCGGGGGCAAGCTGCTGGGTTATGTCTACACCAGCTATGGTACGGGCGAGCGCTCACTCGCCGACATCAAGGCGAACATCGACCGTTACCTGCAGTTCTATGGGCGCGAGCGCATCAGCGGTATTTTTCTCGATGAAATGGCCAGTGAAACCCAGCGGCTCGACTTCTACCGTGAGATCTACCGCTACATCAAGGCCATCGACCCCAGCCTACGCGTGGTGGGCAACCCAGGGATGGTCCCTTCTGCCGAATTTGCCAGTGTGGCCGACACCCTGATCACCTTCGAAGGCACCGCAGCCGATTACAAAAAGTACGACCCGCGCAAACAAAACGCATGGCTGTACAACTACGTCAACACGACGCAGGCCATGCTCGTGCACAACGCGGCCAGTTGCGCCGCCATGCAGACGGCCGTGCAGGCCGCTGCATCAGCACGCAACAACGCCGGATGGGTGTATGCCACCAATCGCAAGTTCAACTTCGCCACCGGTGTGGGCAACCCCTGGGCGAAACTTCCGGTGTACTGGGAGTTCCTGGTTCAGACCGTAGATGCCGTGAACACCGGTGCCAGTCTGCCCAGATGCTGATTGCCATTTAGAGGAGGCGCCCATCAGCGACGCCACAAATGAAAAGCGGGCTTCAAAAAGCCCGCCTGTCACCATTGCGCACCGTCTGGTGGGTGCTATTGCTGCAGCGTTACCCCGGTTTTGGCCTGCAGCGCGTCAAACGTCACGCCAGGCGCAAGTTCGACCACTTTGAGGCCGGTGGGCGTCACATCCATCACAGCCAAGTCGGTGATGATACGGTCCACCACCCCCACGCCGGTAAGCGGCAGGGTGCACTTGGGCAGGATTTTGAGGTCTTCGGTGCCATCTTTCTTGCGCGCCACGTGCTCCATGAGCACGATCACACGCCTGACGCCGGCGACCAGATCCATGGCACCGCCCATGCCTTTGACCATCTTTCCGGGGATCATCCAGTTGGCCAGATCGCCCTGCTCACTCACCTGCATGGCGCCCAGGATAGACAGGTTGATTTTCCCGCCGCGGATCATGGCAAAGCTCTCGTGGCTGCCGAAGATAGAGGAGCCGGGCAGCGTGGTCACGGTCTGCTTGCCAGCATTGATCAGATCGGCATCGACCTGGTCTTCGGTCGGAAAGGGACCGATACCCAGCATACCGTTTTCCGACTGCAGCCACACTTCCTTGTCGCCAGTGAAGTTGGCGACCAAGGTGGGGATGCCGATGCCAAGGTTCACATAAAAACCGTCTTCAAGTTCTTGCGCGGCGCGCGCCGCCATCTGGTCTTGGGTCCATGGCATGTTCAGTCACTCCTATGGGTTGGGGAAAGAGCTGGCCGCTACGCGGCTGCGGTCTGTCCCGCAAAATTATTTGGCTTCAGTCAGGGTGCGCTTTTCAATGCGCTTTTCCGGATTCGGGTTGTGCACGATGCGGTGCACATAGATGCCAGGCAGATGCACCTGGTCGGGGACCATGGTGCCGGTTTCCACGATTTCTTCCACTTCCACCACGCACACCTTGCCGGCCATGGCAGCCGCCGGGTTGAAGTTGCGTGCCGTCAAGCGGAACTGCAGGTTGCCGGACTTGTCGGCGCGGTGCGCCTTGACAAGCGCGACGTCAGGCACCAGCGAGCGCTCCATCACGTAGGTCTCGCCATCAAACTCACGCAGCTCTTTGCCGTCGGCCACGATGGTGCCCACACCCGTCTTGGTGAAAAAGGCGGGGATGCCGGCGCCGCCTGCGCGCAGTTTTTCAGCGAGCGTGCCCTGCGGCGTGAATTCGAGTTCCAGCTCACCCGCGAGGAACTGGCGCTCAAACTCTTTGTTCTCGCCCACATAGCTGGAGATCATTTTCTTGATCTGCCGCGTCTCCAGCAGCTTGCCCAAGCCGAAACCATCGACCCCGGCATTGTTCGAGACGACGGTGAGGTTCTTCACGCCACTGTCGCGCAACGCATCGATCAGGGCCTCGGGAATCCCGCACAACCCGAACCCGCCCACGGCCAGCAACTGGCCGTCTGCCACCAAACCCGCGAGGGCTTCTGTGGCCGAAGCAAATACCTTGTTCACGCGTCTCTCCTTCCAGATGGGATGGTCTACGATACTACGTATTCAATTACGTAGTTGTCCGTAGATACTTCCACCATGCCTATCGACTACCGACTCGCATTTGAAATGGCCCCCGTGGGCATGGTGGTGTCGCGCAATCGGGTGATGATCGACTGCAACGACCATCTCTGCACCATGTTCGGTGCTTCGCGGGAGGTTTTGGTGGGCCAGTCGTTTCGCATTCTCTACCCAAGTGCGGAAGAATACGAGCGCCTGGGCGCGCACATGGAGCCCATCCTGAACGCCAAGGGCTACTACTCCGACAACCGCATCATGAAGCGCGCCAATGGCGAGATGTTCTGGTGCCATGTGTCTGGCCGGGCACTCAACCGCGCCGAACCCCACGCCGCGGGCATCTGGACGCTGGAAGACCTGAGTGAACGCCGCACCGTCAATGCCAACCTCACAGGCCGCGAGCGCGAGGTGGCGGCGCGCCTGCTCGAAGGCCTCACCTCCAAGGAAATCGGCAAGATTCTGGGGATCAGCCACCGCACCGTCGAAATCTACCGCGCCCGGCTGATGCGCAAGTACGGCGCCTCCACCGCCGCCGACCTGGTGCACAAGTTGGTGGCTGGCTGATGCCATCCGGCGATGCACCAGAACACCTCTGCAGCCTATCGCGAAGTTCCATAAATACTATGGCGAAGGGCTTGCTCTTCAAATAGTCATCAACAATAATAAATCCACATCAAATAGCTACCGACTATTTAATTGCATTGGATGCTGCAAGCAGCCTTGCCTGCTGCAGGCGTCGTGTCTTTTCCCCCGGTTCGTTACCGAAAGGATTCCCCATGAGCAAGCTCACCACCGCCGCCGGCGCACCGGTACCCGACAACCAGAACGTGCTGACGGCTGGCCCACGCGGCCCCATGCTGCTGCAGGATGTGTGGCACCTCGAAAAGCTCGCCCACTTTGCACGCGAAGTGATCCCCGAGCGGCGCATGCATGCCAAAGGCTCGGGCGCTTTTGGCGACTTCACCGTCACGCACGACATCACGCGCTACAGCAAGGCCAAGCTGTTTTCAGCCATTGGCAAAAAAACGCCGCTGGCGATGCGCTTTTCCACCGTGGCTGGCGAGCGCGGCGCGGCCGACGCCGAGCGCGACATTCGCGGCTTTGCCATGAAGTTCTACACAGAAGAAGGCAATTGGGATTTGGTGGGCAACAACACGCCGGTGTTCTTTTTGCGCGACCCGCTCAAGTTCCCCGACCTGAACCGCGCCGTCAAGCGAGACCCGCGCACCAACATGCGCAGCGCCGAGAACAACTGGGACTTCTGGACCCTGCTGCCCGAGGCCCTGCACCAGGTCACCATCGTCATGAGCGACCGCGGCATTCCCAAGTCGTACCGCCACATGCACGGCTTTGGCAGCCACACCTTCAGCCTGATCAATGCACAGAACGAGCGCTTCTGGGTCAAGTTCCACCTGGTGACACAGCAAGGCATTGAAAACCTGACCGATGCCGAGGCCACAGAGTTGGTGGGCCGCGACCGCGAAAGTTCGCAGTCCGACCTGCTGAACGCTATCGACAACGGCGACTTCCCACGCTGGAACCTGAAGATCCAGGTCATGCCCGAGAAGGATGCGGCCACTTACCACCTGAACCCGTTCGACCTGACCAAAGTCTGGCCGCATGGCGACTACCCGCTGATGGATGTGGGCGTGCTCGAACTCAACCGCAATGCCGAGAACTACTTTGCCGAAATCGAGCAACTGGCGTTCAACCCGGCCAACGTCGTGCCCGGCATCAGCTTCTCACCCGACAAGATGCTGCAATCGCGTCTGTACAACTATGGCGATGCGCAGCGCTACCGCCTGGGCGTGAACCACCACCAGATTCCAGTGAACGCGCCCCAATGCCCGTTCCACAGCAGCCACCGCGACGGCCAGATGCGGGTCGACAGCAACCACGGTGCCGAGGTGGGTTATGAGCCCAACAGCAAAGGCGCGTTGCAAGAGCAGCCCGATTTTGCCGAGCCGCCGCTGTCGCTGGAAGGTGCTGCCGACCATTGGAACCACCGGGTGGACAAAGACTACTTCTCGCAGCCCGGCAACCTGTTCCGCCTGATGACACCCGCGCAGCAGCAGGTGCTGTTTGAAAACACGGCGCGCTCGGTGGGCGGTGCCTCGCAGGCCATTCAGCAGCGCCACATTGCCCACTGCACCCAGGCCGACCCAGCCTACGGCGCTGGTGTCGCCAAGGCGCTGGCTGCGCTGAAAGCCGACTGATCCACTGGCATGCTGACCGCAACGCCTGGCCTGCGCCGGGCGTTTTTCATAGCGGTGCCGAACGTACCATGGGCGCAAGCCCCTTCTCCAACCCTGACCACGAGGCCCACCATGAGCGCACGCTACCCCATCCCCGACCTCAACGCCCTGCCTGAAGACATCAAGGCCAAAGTGCTGCAAGTGCAGGAAAAGGCCGGTTTCATCCCCAACGTGTTTCTGGGCTTTGCCCGCCGCCCGGCCGAGTGGCGCGCCTTCTTTGCCTACCACGACGCCCTGATGGAGCCCGAAAGCGCAGGCCGCACCAGCAACCTGACCAAGGGCGACCGCGAGATGATCGTCACCACAACAAGCGCCGCCAACAAGTGCCTGTATTGCGTGGTGGCGCATGGCGCCATCCTGCGCATCTACGAGAAGAAGCCTTTCGTCGCCGACCAGGTGGCGGTGAACCACCGCAAGGCAGACATCACGCCGCGCCAGCGCGCCATGCTCGACTTTGCGATGAAGGTCTGCCTGGAGTCGCATGAAATCAACGACGCCGATTTCGAGCCCCTGCACACCCACGGTTTTGACGACGAAGACATCTGGGACATCGCCGCCATCACCGCGTTCTTTGGCCTGTCCAACCGCATGGCCAGCTTTGCCGGCATGCAGCCCAACCCTGAGTTTTACCTGATGGGTCGGGTGCCACGGCAGAAACAGAACTCCTAAATTAATAGCTTCTTGCGCTTATTGGATAAGCATTACAGCCCATTTCCTTATAAAAATAGAGGAGTTGATTGCTTCAACTGTTTGGGCAGGCTGCCGGGAGCACGTCCGTCAAAGGGTCTCATGCTGCACGGGCGGCGCAAACACGGCATTCATGGAACTACGCGACGACCGCCTCCGCCGATGTGAGGCGGCATCGGCCAGCCACCGCTCCCGCTGTTTCCAAGAATGACGGTTGGGTGTTCCGAAAGATCAAATCGCAAACCCGTCGTCGGCCGCAATCACTGCGCCGTTGACAAAATGGCTCTGGTCGCTGGCCAGCATGACGATGAGCGCGTCCAGATCCTGCGGCTGGCCCACACGTTTGCGCGGCAACATGGCGATGAGCTTCTGGCCCTGCTCGGTGCGCCAGTGGTCGTGGTTGATTTCGGTGTCGATGTAGCCGGGGCACAGGGCGTTGACGTTGATGCCAAAGCGCCCCCATTCGAGCGCCATGGCCTTAGTCATTTGCACCACGGCGGCCTTGCTCATGCAGTAGGCGCCGATTTTCGGCAACACCTTGATCCCCGCCATGGAGGCAATGTTGATGATGCGCCCGCCGGTGAAGCTGCCCGGAGCGGCGCCGCTTGAGCGCGCGAGCATGCGTTTGGCCACTTCCTGCGCGACGAAGAAAGCGCCCTTCACGTTGGTGTCGAAGATGAAGTCGTAGTCCTCGGGTGTCACGTCCTGCAGGCGCTGGGTGGTGGAAACGCCCGAGTTGTTGACCAGAATGTCGATAGAGCCCATCTCCGTCTCGGCATGCGCCACGGCGGATTTGATGGAATCGTGGTCGGTCACATCAAGCTCAATGACATGCGCGTCGCCGCCCTCGCCCTCGATGCGCGCGCGCAGCTCCTTGAGCTTTTCGATCCGGCGGCTTGCCAGCACCACACCGGCGCCGGCCTTGGCCAGGGTGCGCGCAAACTGTGCGCCCAGGCCGCTTGACGCGCCCGTCACGAAGGCCACGCGGCCGGAAAGGTCGATGCTGTAGGCCATCACTTCACTCCTTGAAAAATCAAAAATAGAACGGTCGTTCTTTTATCATTGCCATTGCATACAATCGGTCGCATGCCGGACAGCCGCGCAGAAAGCGCGCCCGGGACAATTCCCTTCATTATCAAACGCAGATCCCACGCCATGACCAACGAAGAAATCCTCGCCCAGCACGGCCCCCGAGAATCCATGGAATACGACGTGGTGATCGTCGGCGGTGGCCCGGCCGGACTCTCCACGGCCATTCGCCTTAAGCAGCTCGCGGCGCAGCACGAGAAGGAGCTCTCGGTGGTGGTGCTAGAGAAGGGCTCTGAGCCCGGCGCGCACATCCTCTCTGGCGCCATCATGGACCCGAAGGCATTGAGCGAGCTGTTCCCAGACTGGAAAGAGCGCGGTGCGCCGCTCAACCAGCCTGTGACCGACGACGCCATGGTGTTCCTGAGCGAGAAATCGTCGTTTCGCACACCCAATTTCGTTCTGCCGCAGTGCTTTCAGAACCACGGCAACTACATCGTCAGCCTGGGCAACGTCACGCGGTGGTTGTCTGAGCAGGCTGAGGCACTGGGCGTAGAAATCTTCCCAGGTTTTGCCGCAGCGGAAGTGCTCTACAACGAGAACGGCAGCGTCAAGGGCGTGGCGACCGGCAACATGGGCGTGGGCAAGGACCATGAGTTGACTGGGGACTTCCAGCTCGGAATGGAACTGCACGCCAAGTACACCGTGTTTGCCGAAGGCGCGCGCGGAAACCTCGGCCGCCAGCTGATTGCACGCTTCAAGCTCGACGAAGGGTGTGACCCGCAAGCCTATGGCTTGGGCGTGAAGGAGGTGTGGGAAATCGACCCAGCGCGCCACCAGCCTGGCTTCGTATTGCACACCGCCGGCTGGCCGATGGACGCAGACACCTACGGCGGTGCCTTTCTGTACCACGCAGAGAACAACACCGTCTCACTCGGCTTCATCACCGGGCTCGATTACAGCAACCCCTACCTCAGCCCGTTTGAAGAATTCCAACGCTGGAAGACGCACCCGAACATTCGCTGGTACCTGGAGGGCGACGAGGCCCTGGGCATCAAGCCAGGCAAACGCATCGGTTACGGGGCACGCGCTCTCACAGCCGGCGGCCTGCTGAGTCTGCCCAAAACGGTGTTCCCCGGCGGCGCGCTGGTGGGCTGCGAGGCCGGCTATATGAACGTGAGCCGCATCAAGGGCAGCCACGCCGCCATCAAGACCGGAATGCTGGCGGCAGCAGCGGCATTTGAAGCAGTAGCCGCCGGGCGCCAGCACGACGAACTCACCGCCTACCCCAAGGCTTTCGAGGAAAGTTGGCTCCACACCGAATTGAACAAAGCGCGCAACTTCAAGGCCTGGTTCAAGAAGGGGCTGACCGTGGCTACGCTGATGAACGGCGTCGAGCAGTTCGTGCTTAAGGGCAACATTCCCTGGACGCTGCACCGCGACAAACCCGACTACGCCTGCCTCAAACCCGCCGCAGAGTGCACGCCCATTGCGTACCCCAAGCCCGATGGCAAGCTCACCTTCGACCGGCTCTCGAGCGTATTCATCAGCAACACCAACCACGC